>NZ_JACKZS010000285.1 GCF_014222285.1 Nostoc sp. UCD121 | reverse complement strand
CGCCACCGCTCACGCTCGTAATTTAGCCCCAGTTCCCAAGCGACATCCTCTAAAGCCAAGTCGCGCAGTTGTTGAGTCTGAGCCTCTAACGATCGCACCCGCTTCTCTAATTGCTGTCGTTCCTTTTCGCTATCCCTCGCCCGTTGCTCCGTCCTCTCCAATCGTTCTATCAGGAACTTTCGGTCAGCCAGTTGATGGTTAATCGCTTGAAAGTGTTCATCAGACTGAATCCTGGCAACGTAATTCCTAGCTGATTCAAAATTAGTTGGTGCTAATTGGTTATTTGTAATGACTGCGGTGAGTGGTTCACTGTTAACGGCTTGGTAATATTCCTTTACTTTGGTGTGGGTTGCTTTGCTACCCTTGACCCCCCGTTCAATGCCCAAAGGAGCAAGTGCAGCAGCATAACTATCTTGGAGTTTGGATAACTTGATTCTTCCCTGTCCACCTCTACCGCCAAACATCGCATCATGACTGACTCTCCCGGTTTTTTCATTCAATGGCACGATGTAGGCGTGAATGTGTGGGGTACTTTCATCTAGGTGGAGTTCTGCCCTGACGCACTTTGATCCATAGTTTTGAGATAGCCAGTCACGAGATGCGATCGCCCATTGCTGCATCAGTGAATCAGACCACTGCCCCGACAGAGATGGAGCTTTTGGGCGGAAATATTCAGGTGATGCCGAGAGAAACATCTCGGTGCATAACACTGCATCCTTTCGGGGTAGATACTTGAGCGTAGAGATTTTCTCCTTGACTATCTCCTCTAAAGAGCGATCGTCTTCTCCCCCAATTAACCGGACATTCTCTCTAGTTGGATCTGCGTTGGGTGTTTCTCTGTTTCTGGTAACATGGTCATCACTTCCGGCAACGTTGCCGAATGTTTTTAGTTTCTCAATTCTGAGAATTGTTAGTGGCGACATAAAAGATCCATACTACAAATGCAGTACTTTTGTAGTATGAAAAAACCTCTCCAAGCGAACGGCGGTTTCATGTCACGAGCGCAGCGAGAGATGGCGCAGCCACCCGCAGGGCATAAAACCATAGTGAGTATGGTATCACTTATACAAAACCCTGAAATCCACTTTTGGGGGAGAAATCGCGCTTACTCCCTACTGTCAAAATACGCCCAAAAGCACCTTTAGGGTACATAACGACAGTCGTTTGACAGTCATTGGGGTTTCGGGTAATGACAGTCGTTTGACAGTCATTTGGTACAGTAGAGGGGTACTAGGGGTGGTTTACGGCGCATTTTGACAGTCGTTTGAATTTGGTATCAATCAACACGATGGCTTACTCATAATCTTCTCTAATTCGATAGGAATACAGGACATGGAGCAACCTAATTTAGAAGTGCTTTCGATTAAGCGTAGTCATGACAGTAGCGATGGCCAGTTGCTGCAATTTTTACGAGAGCGAGAGCGTCGAATGTCGGGCAGAGGTTTGACTAAAATTGTTTTGAGTACTTTAAGGATGTGTTGGGGGCCATTTGTCATAAAGCGCATTGGTGCTGACAGCGACACTCTCAAGACTGCTGTGATTTACTCTATCTCACAGTTGGAATTACAGATTCACTTGCTCAAGCAATTACTCGATTGAGGGGTTTTTTGAAGTACCTTTGCAATATCGCAGTATTTTACAAACTCACTTAGAATCTCCCGTAACTCATGGACAATTCACGCATTCCAAATTGGAGAAGTGCGATCGCCCGTAGTCACGTCAAGAATTGAGATTAGGGATTTGGGTTTTGGTAGTCATGGTCTGGTAGTCATGGTCTGGTAGTCATAATAGATTTGGTAGTCATGATGATTAATATCTATTTATATAGAGGGCGTGACTACGGTATCAGAACTTGATATAAAATGCGGCTATTCTCAGTGGTGACTACCAAGTATTGTATAAAAGCTAGCAGCCATAAGTTGCTAGAGAATTAATTGGGATAAAGCGATCGCTTCGGGAATTAAGCATAGGCCGAAGAAGGTGCTTCGGCTAGCAAGAACCGCAGGCATCGCGGCCATTGTCTAACTACTGCCGGGAGCAAAATCAAGAGCGGTGGCTTTAAGGTCTGAAGGGGTGAGGCAAGCGATCGCGCTGTGGTCAATTAGAGGCAGAGAAATTAGGCAGTCAGGATGATCGCCTTTGCAAGCTACGCCCGTAGTCACGCTAAGAATTGAGATTGGGGATTTGGGTTTTGGTAGTCATGGTTTGGTAGTTACGATGAATTTGGTAGTCATGATGGTTAATATCTATTTATATAGAGGGCGTGACTACGGTATCAGAACTTGATACAAAATGCCGTTATTCTCAGTGGTGACTACCAAAAACTGTATAAAACCCAGCATTAGCAAAGCAGTACAAACTTGAGATGGTGGCGCGGCTATGCCAGTGAAAAGACGCGACAACGTAGTTGTAAGTCTTGGGCATTGGGTATGGTATGGGGTGAAGCGCTTGCTCCCTTAGCGATCGGCTACGGTGGCGGGTAAGCTGGGAGCTAGCCAGAAGAAAATAATAAAGCATAACTACTGGAGCGATCGCTATCGTAAAACAGGAGACGTGGCAACGCAGTTGCCAGTCCAGTCCACCACACCATAGATGTCAATAACCGCGCTGACGATTCTGTGCAATGGCGTAACCGCCCTCTGTCTTGCGATCGCTAATCATAGATTTGTTCCAGCCAGTTACTCAAATTGCTACTAAAAACCCAATGAATGAATTTTGGGTAAGGGCTGGACGCGATGATTTTCTCTAAGAATTTTGAGGAGCGTAGCTTGCTGCCAACTCTTGGAGACGTTGCGCGTAGCTTGCTTCCACGAAGTGGTACGGCATCGCTTTCTCTAAGAAATTTTGCTGGCTGTCAAAGAATAGTCACAACCTGTTATCGCTTTCAAAACTTGTTATTACAAATGTCTAACCAATAGATGCGGTATGGAGGCGTAGCTTGCCTCTACTAGCGCGGCTACAGAAGTTATGCCCTAAAATTTTCAATAGGCATAACCACTATAACTGCCATGACAGACCGCATCGACCAAATCATAGAGAAGCTTCAACAATTAAAGGAAATCAGGCAGCATCTGGTCAATGAACCAATGTCTGAATCTGGGGTCTGGATTCATCAGTATGAGGTACGCAAAAAATATAAAAAAGATGGTGAAATCTACTGGTATGTATACGCAAAATGGCAAGCTAATGAGCCAATTTTCAAGAGAAACCCAAAAGCTAGGCTAAAAGGGATTGTCAAGCGCGGCAAGAACCCAGACTATACCTGTCACCAACACATAGGCAGGGTCAGCAGTAGCACAGGGCTAGGAACTGATTCAGAGGTCGCGATCGCATATCAAGAGTGGGAAAATCGCAAGCGGTTAGACGCGCTTGATAAAGCACTTGATGAGATAGAAAACGCGCTTATAGAAGTTATGCCAGACCAAAATAACAAAGCATAACTATTGTGGGGCATAGCAGGAGACGCGGCAAAGCCGCCGTCGCCAGTCATAACCACCCATCACGCCGCCTGAACGCCGAATACCTGATAACCGCGCTGGCAATTGGGAGAGCGATCGCAGAAGGGAGACGCGGCAACACAGTTGCCAGTCAAAAACCACCAACGTCACCACCGCGAACGCGGCAAAATCAATAACTTGTTATTATATAAAACTGTTATAATCTGTCACCCAAACCTTGTAACCTGTTAAATAACGTAAATTGATCTATAACATATTAGCTAAAGTAGTAACAGGATAATGCATATATACTGTTATAAACTCATCTACCAATCTAACCATTACCTGAAACCCTTGTCATACAATGATTGTGGATATATGCGTTATTAATAGGCTATGCAAATATGAACAGGTTATAACTAACTAGTTAACGCATACATAAACCTGTTATATAAAAGCTTATTGCAGACATGAGCATAATCTAACCTGTTATGTCTGTTAATTTAAATTAACAGACATAACAGGTTAGATTATGCTCATGTCTGCAATAAGCTTTTATATAACAGGTTTATGTATGCGTTAACTAGTTAGTTATAACCTGTTCATATTTGCATAGCCTATTAATAACGCATATATCCACAATCATTGTATGACAAGGGTTTCAGGTAATGGTTAGATTGGTAGATGAGTTTATAACAGTATATATGCATTATCCTGTTACTACTTTAGCTAATATGTTATAGATCAATTTACGTTATTTAACAGGTTACAAGGTTTGGGTGACAGATTATAACAGTTTTATATAATAACAAGTTATTGATTTTGCCGCGTTCGCGGTGGTGACGTTGGTGGTTTTTGACTGGCAACTGTGTTGCCGCGTCTCCCTTCTGCGATCGCTCTCCCAATTGCCAGCGCGGTTATCAGGTATTCGGCGTTCAGGCGGCGTGATGGGTGGTTATGACTGGCGACGGCGGCTTTGCCGCGTCTCCTGCTATGCCCCACAATAGTTATGCTTTGTTATTTTGGTCTGGCATAACTTCTATAAGCGCGTTTTCTATCTCATCAAGTGCTTTATCAAGCGCGTCTAACCGCTTGCGATTTTCCCACTCTTGATATGCGATCGCGACCTCTGAATCAGTTCCTAGCCCTGTGCTACTGCTGACCCTGCCTATGTGTTGGTGACAGGTATAGTCTGGGTTCTTGCCGCGCTTGACAATCCCTTTTAGCCTAGCTTTTGGGTTTCTCTTGAAAATTGGCTCATTAGCTTGCCATTTTGCGTATACATACCAGTAGATTTCACCATCTTTTTTATATTTTTTGCGTACCTCATACTGATGAATCCAGACCCCAGATTCAGACATTGGTTCATTGACCAGATGCTGCCTGATTTCCTTTAATTGTTGAAGCTTCTCTATGATTTGGTCGATGCGGTCTGTCATGGCAGTTATAGTGGTTATGCCTATTGAAAATTTTAGGGCATAACTTCTGTAGCCGCGCTAGTAGAGGCAAGCTACGCCTCCATACCGCATCTATTGGTTAGACATTTGTAATAACAAGTTTTGAAAGCGATAACAGGTTGTGACTATTCTTTGACAGCCAGCAAAATTTCTTAGAGAAAGCGATGCCGTACCACTTCGTGGAAGCAAGCTACGCGCAACGTCTCCAAGAGTTGGCAGCAAGCTACGCTCCTCAAAATTCTTAGAGAAAATCATCGCGTCCAGCCCTTACCCAAAATTCATTCATTGGGTTTTTAGTAGCAATTTGAGTAACTGGCTGGAACAAATCTATGATTAGCGATCGCAAGACAGAGGGCGGTTACGCCATTGCACAGAATCGTCAGCGCGGTTATTGACATCTATGGTGTGGTGGACTGGACTGGCAACTGCGTTGCCACGTCTCCTGTTTTACGATAGCGATCGCTCCAGTAGTTATGCTTTATTATTTTCTTCTGGCTAGCTCCCAGCTTACCCGCCACCGTAGCCGATCGCTAAGGGAGCAAGCGCTTCACCCCATACCATACCCAATGCCCAAGACTTACAACTACGTTGTCGCGTCTTTTCACTGGCATAGCCGCGCCACCATCTCAAGTTTGTACTGCTTTGCTAATGCTGGGTTTTATACAGTTTTTGGTAGTCACCACTGAGAATAACGGCATTTTGTATCAAGTTCTGATACCGTAGTCACGCCCTCTATATAAATAGATATTAACCATCATGACTACCAAATTCATCGTAACTACCAAACCATGACTACCAAAACCCAAATCCCCAATCTCAATTCTTAGCGTGACTACGGGCGTAGCTTGCAAAGGCGATCATCCTGACTGCCTAATTTCTCTGCCTCTAATTGACCACAGCGCGATCGCTTGCCTCACCCCTTCAGACCTTAAAGCCACCGCTCTTGATTTTGCTCCCGGCAGTAGTTAGACAATGGCCGCGATGCCTGCGGTTCTTGCTAGCCGAAGCACCTTCTTCGGCCTATGCTTAATTCCCGAAGCGATCGCTTTATCCCAATTAATTCTCTAGCAACTTATGGCTGCTAGCTTTTATACAATACTTGGTAGTCACCACTGAGAATAGCCGCATTTTATATCAAGTTCTGATACCGTAGTCACGCCCTCTATATAAATAGATATTAATCATCATGACTACCAAATCTATTATGACTACCAGACCATGACTACCAGACCATGACTACCAAAACCCAAATCCCTAATCTCAATTCTTGACGTGACTACGGGCGATCGCACTTCTCCAATTTGGAATGCGTGAATTGTCCATGAGTTACGGGAGATTCTAAGTGAGTTTGTAAAATACTGCGATATTGCAAAGGTACTTCAAAAAACCCCTCAATCGAGTAATTGCTTGAGCAAGTGAATCTGTAATTCCAACTGTGAGATAGAGTAAATCACAGCAGTCTTGAGAGTGTCGCTGTCAGCACCAATGCGCTTTATGACAAATGGCCCCCAACACATCCTTAAAGTACTCAAAACAATTTTAGTCAAACCTCTGCCCGACATTCGACGCTCTCGCTCTCGTAAAAATTGCAGCAACTGGCCATCGCTACTGTCATGACTACGCTTAATCGAAAGCACTTCTAAATTAGGTTGCTCCATGTCCTGTATTCCTATCGAATTAGAGAAGATTATGAGTAAGCCATCGTGTTGATTGATACCAAATTCAAACGACTGTCAAAATGCGCCGTAAACCACCCCTAGTACCCCTCTACTGTACCAAATGACTGTCAAACGACTGTCATTACCCGAAACCCCAATGACTGTCAAACGACTGTCGTTATGTACCCTAAAGGTGCTTTTGGGCGTATTTTGACAGTAGGGAGTAAGCGCGATTTCTCCCCCAAAAGTGGATTTCAGGGTTTTGTATAAGTGATACCATACTCACTATGGTTTTATGCCCTGCGGGTGGCTGCGCCATCTCTCGCTGCGCTCGTGACATGAAACCGCCGTTCGCTTGGAGAGGTTTTTTCATACTACAAAAGTACTGCATTTGTAGTATGGATCTTTTATGTCGCCACTAACAATTCTCAGAATTGAGAAACTAAAAACATTCGGCAACGTTGCCGGAAGTGATGACCATGTTACCAGAAACAGAGAAACACCCAACGCAGATCCAACTAGAGAGAATGTCCGGTTAATTGGGGGAGAAGACGATCGCTCTTTAGAGGAGATAGTCAAGGAGAAAATCTCTACGCTCAAGTATCTACCCCGAAAGGATGCAGTGTTATGCACCGAGATGTTTCTCTCGGCATCACCTGAATATTTCCGCCCAAAAGCTCCATCTCTGTCGGGGCAGTGGTCTGATTCACTGATGCAGCAATGGGCGATCGCATCTCGTGACTGGCTATCTCAAAACTATGGATCAAAGTGCGTCAGGGCAGAACTCCACCTAGATGAAAGTACCCCACACATTCACGCCTACATCGTGCCATTGAATGAAAAAACCGGGAGAGTCAGTCATGATGCGATGTTTGGCGGTAGAGGTGGACAGGGAAGAATCAAGTTATCCAAACTCCAAGATAGTTATGCTGCTGCACTTGCTCCTTTGGGCATTGAACGGGGGGTCAAGGGTAGCAAAGCAACCCACACCAAAGTAAAGGAATATTACCAAGCCGTTAACAGTGAACCACTCACCGCAGTCATTACAAATAACCAATTAGCACCAACTAATTTTGAATCAGCTAGGAATTACGTTGCCAGGATTCAGTCTGATGAACACTTTCAAGCGATTAACCATCAACTGGCTGACCGAAAGTTCCTGATAGAACGATTGGAGAGGACGGAGCAACGGGCGAGGGATAGCGAAAAGGAACGACAGCAATTAGAGAAGCGGGTGCGATCGTTAGAGGCTCAGACTCAACAACTGCGCGACTTGGCTTTAGAGGATGTCGCTTGGGAACTGGGGCTAAATTACGAGCGTGAGCGGTGGCG
>NZ_JACKZS010000284.1 GCF_014222285.1 Nostoc sp. UCD121 | reverse complement strand
GCTTTTACCGAAGGGATTGGAGATAAATTTATCTTGTGTTAATTCAGGGCGATTGAGATATTCTCGCGCCAGCCCCTCCCCACCAATATATAATTCGCCAGTAACACCAACAGGTACTGGTTGTAAAGATGTATCTAATATATAAATTTGCGTGTTTGTAATGGGACGACCAATAGGAAAATATGTGGCTGATGGTAACTCTTGAATATAATAATAAGAAGAAAATGTTGTATTCTCTGTAGGCCCATAAACATGAATTAAATACTTTGGCGCACCATGTTCAAGAATCTTTTTAACCCATCTCGTATTAACAGCCTCGCCGCCAAAAAGCAAATATTTCAAGGTTGCAAAAGCTTGCGGAACATCTCTGGCAATCTGTTGAAATAAAGCGGTAGTCAAAAACAGAATATTGATACCTCCTTCTCGTAGTTGTAATGCAAATTCGTGAGGTGAGAGGATTATATCTTTACTAACTCCCACAAGTTGAGCGCCGTTAAGTAGCGCTCCCCAAATCTCGAATGTCGCAGCATCAAAAGAAGTGTTTGAGGCTTGGGCAACTTTATCAGATGGTAATAATTTTATATAGTTCGTATTGCACACTAACCGATTTACAGCTTTGTGAGGTACAGCAACTCCCTTGGGTTTTCCTGTAGAACCAGAGGTGTAAATAATATATGCTAAATTATTACTATTTAAATCGCTTTCGGGATTATCTTGCTTTTCTTGGGTAATAGTTTCCCAGTCTTTATCTATACAAATAATTGGTTTTGAGAAACCTTCAAAATGCTTGAGCAAGTTTTCTTGTGTCAGCAACACTGAAACTTGTGCATCTTCAAGCATAAAAACTAGGCGCTCTTGAGGATAACTTGAGTCTAATGGAACATAGGCTCCCCCTGCTTTCAGAATACCCAACAATCCGACGATCATTTCTATAGACTGTGAGATACAAATGCCGACTAAAACTTCTGAACATACTCCGATTTTTTGTAAGTGGTGTGCTAGTTTATTGCTGCGAGTATTCAACTCTTCATAAGTGAGTTGCTTGTTAGCAAAGTTGACTGCTATAGAATCAGGATACTCCTGTACCTTTTTTTCAAACAATTGATGGATACACTTATCTTGAGGATAATCTGCTTGGGTGTTATTCCATTCCACCAATACCTGATGTAACTCCGCTTCACTTAATAACGGTAAATTTGCAATTCGTTCTTCTGGATTTGCAACAATAGCTGACAACAAAGTTTTAAAATGTTCCACCATCCGGCTAATAGTAGCTTTATCAAATAAATCTGTGTTGTAAACCATTACCCCTCGGAGACCTTCAGAATACTCCCAGTTTCCGCCCCCTAAGCTCCTAAAATCCTCAGAACACTTCCACAGATGCAGTTCTAAATCAAAACGTGTTTTTTTCAAATCAATATTCATAAAGCTGGGTACTAATCCAGGCAGTTCTAGCGATGACATTGGCGCATTCTGAAAACCAAATACCACTTGAAATAAGGGATGGTGGCTCAAGTTCCGCTCTGGATGTAGTTCTTCAACTAACTTTTCAAACGGCAAATCTTGGTGGCTGTATGCTCCTAAAGTTACCTCCCGTACTCTGCCTAGTAGTTCCCGAAAAGTGGGATTTTCAGATAAATTGCTACGTATCACCAAACTATTGACAAAAAAACCAATTATCCCTTCTATTTCGCTACGGTTGCGGTTAGCAATTGGTGAACCTAGCGCGATATCTTCTTGATGTGTGTAGCGGTAAAGTAACGTTTGAAATGCTGCCACCAGTGTCATAAATAAGGTAACATCTTCTTGCTGTGACAGCTTTTCTAGTGCATCAATTAGCTTGAGCGGTAATTCTAGAAATTGTGTTGCTCCTTGATAGCTTTGTATAGCTGGTCTTGGTTTGTCAGTAGGTAGATGCAGTATGGAAATACCGTTTAGTTGCTCCCGCCAGTAAGCTAACTGGGTTTGAAGTACTTCTCCTTGCAACCATTCGCGCTGCCAGTGAGCAAAATCGGCATACTGAAGAGGCAGTTCTAATAGAGGAGAAGGCTTGTTTTGTGCAAAAGCTGCGTACAGCGTTCCCAGTTCCCGAATCAGTACCCCCATAGACCAATCGTCGCAGATAATGTGGTGCATATTCAGTAATAGAATATGTTCTGTCTCAGAAAGGACGAGGAGTATTACTCGCAGCAATGGCCCGGAGGATAAATCGAAGGGATGTTCTATTTCTGCGGTAATAATGCACTTTGCTTTAACCTCTTGTTCATCATCTGGCAATTGCTGGAGGTCTAATACAGAAAGAGGTATTGTTAAGGTGGGTGCGTTAGCGCAGCTTTCCGCAGGAATCGCCTGTAGGGGTTGTCCATCCGACACAATAAAAGTTGTGCGTAAGGTTTCGTGGCGACGCACGATTTCGTTAAAAGTCTCTTCTAGTGCGGCTAATTTCAGCGAACCGGTCAAACGAATTACTGTCGGCACATTGTAGATACCATTATCGGGGATCAACTGGTCGAGAAACCATAGCCGTTGTTGAGCAAAAGATGCTGGAAAAACGAAGACTTCTTCAGAAGACATATTGATCCTTATTTTAAATTCTGTGCTTTCTCAATACAAGCTCTTAGCTGTGCGGCGAGAATTTGGATATGGGGTTTTCTCAGCATAGTTAGGTGATTGCCAGGAATATAATGAATTTCTGTTCCTCCTACAGTTAGCTGATCCCAACCCATACTCGGATCTTCCTTGGCAATGCTTGATTGAACATTTGTTCTGAAAAGATTAATTTGTTTAGAGTAGGCTTGCGGAACGTAGTTAAGAACTGCTTGGCTATTGGCATAATAAACACGAAGCATTGGACGAATTGCTAACTCGCTTAAAAGTCTTAACTTGGATTCTTCAGGTATAACGTTAACTGGGGCATCCTCTTTACGGATGAAGTGAGAGAAGAGATTTGTTTGGAGCGATCGCGTTAGCGACTTCCAAAAAGAGTTTTGCACAATTTGAGTAAAATTAGTCAACCGAGAAGTTAAACTGTTAATTTTTTTCTTAGCGATCGCAATAATTAGATAAAAATAATCGAGAAAAAAGGGCCATATATATCGCGCCACTGTCATCAGCATAAACTTTAAACCACTACCCAAAGATGGTATATTGCCTGGAATTGGTGCTAACGTGTCAAGCACAGTAAGTAAAGCCACTTCTTCCCCAGACTTTTGGAGTTGTTGAGCCATTTCAAAAGCAACCCAACCTCCAAAAGACCAACCTCCTAAAAAATAAGGGCCTTTAGGCTGCACTGTACGCAATGCTTCAATGTAGTGGGTAGCCATATCCTCAATGCGAGTTAATGGAGAACTTTTTCCGTCAAGTCCAATGGGTTGTAGCCCATAAAATGGTTGATTTTTTCCCAAATTCTGAGCTAATTCGTAATAAGGGAAAACAACACCAAAAATTGGATGTATGCAGAAAAAAGGTGGACTTGAACCAGCAGGTTGAATCGGAACTAAGGGCGACCAGGGAAGAGAATCTGCTTTTGAGGATAGAGCAGTTGCTAAACTTTCAATTGTTGGATTTAAAAATAAGCTAGATAGCGGCAATTCACGCTCAAAATGCTTGTGTATCTGTTTCATCAGGCGTACAGTTAACAGCGAATCTCCTCCCAAGTCAAAGAAGTTATCGTAAATACCCACACGCTCAATATTAAGCACTTCAGCCCAAATTTTTACTAAGGTTGACTCGGTTGGAGTCCGAGGAGCGATAAATGTTTTATCTATTAAGCCGCTAGCCGGATTGTCGAGTTCTGTTAGCGCCAAACGATCCACTTTCCCACTAGCTGTTAGCGGTAGAGAATCCAGCATTACAAAAGCTTTTGGGATCATGTATTCTGGCAATTTTTCTTTTAAGAATTTACGTAGTAGAGACGTAAAATTTTGCGTCTCTATATTGGGAACAATATAAGCCACCAAGTACTTGTCACCAGATACATTTTTTTTAACAATTACTACTGCTTTTTGTACACTATGATGCTGACTCAGGACTGTTTCAATTTCTGACAACTCAATGCGGAATCCATGAATTTTTACTTGATTATCGATGCGTCCTAAAAATTCAATATTACCGTTCAGACGATACCGAGCTAAATCACCTGTCTTGTAAATTTGCGCTCCCTTTTTATCACTAAAAGGATTGGGAATAAACTTTTCAATAGTTAATTCAGGGCGATTAAGATAGCCTTGTGCCAATCCCTCACCACTTATGCATAATTCGCCAATAATTCCAATTGGTAAAGGTTGTAAATACTTATCTAATATATAAATTTTAGTGTTAGTAATAGGGCGGCCAATGGACAGCTTTTCACTCATAGTACTAATCTCTGCAACGGTTGACCAAACTGTTGCTTCAGTAGGACCATAAGCATTAAAAAACCGACGCGGAGAGTTCCACCAACGTTTTACAATATCATCGGTACAGGATTCGCCTGCACAGATAATAGTTTGCAATGCCGGCAGTGATTCTGTAGGTAGAACTGCTAATACTGCTGGCGGAAGGGTGACATGAGTAATAGCTTTTTCGCGTAATAATTTGAGCAAAGGTTGTCCGGGTAAAAGGGATTCTTTGTTTGCTAAATAAAGAGTTGCTCCTGTTTGTAATGCCATGACAATCTCAAAAATTGAGGCATCGAAACTTAATGATGCGAATTGTAGAATGCGGTTAATCGGTTGTATGTTGAAAACCTCAATCTGAGATGCCGCTAAGTTTGACAATCCTCGATGCTGAAGCAAAACGCCTTTAGGCTTTCCTGTTGAGCCAGAGGTGTAGATAATATAAGCTAGATTGTCAGATTTTACACAACTGCTTGGGTTTTCTTGACTGTGTTGTGTAATAGTTGCCCAATCTTCATCTATGTAAACTATAGACAAGAGATCCCCCCAATCCCCCTTTTTAAGGGGGGCTAAAGAGCAATGAGTGAGCAATATTGAAACTTGTGCATCTTCTAGGATGAACTTAAGACGCTCTTGAGGTAGGCTCGGATCTAAAGGCAGGTATGCTCCACCTGCTTTGAGAATGCCTAATAGGGCGACGATCGCTTCTGGCGATCGCTCTACGCAAATACCTACTAAAACGTCAGGGACTACCCCCAATTTTTTCAGATAATGTGCAAGTTGGTTGCTACGTATATTTAACTCTTTGTAGCTGAGTTGTTCATCGTCAAAAACTAGTGCGTTCGCGGAGCGTGCGTTTAACGCAATCGCATCGGGAGTTTTCTCTACCTGTGCTTCAAATAACTGATGAAAATACTTGTTCTCTGGATAGTCTCGTTTAGTGTCATTCCAATCAATTAATAACTCTTGTCGTTCTTCTTCAGTAAGCAAAGACAAATCTGAAATCTGCTGTTCTGGATTGGCAACAATACTTTCTAGCAGCGTTTGGAAATGTCCCAGCATTCGCGTAATGGTTTTGTCATCAAATAAATCGGTGCTATAAACCATTTGTCCTTTCAAACTTTCCAAGTCTTGCCACAAATGGAATTCTAAATCAAGTTTTGCAGTTTTGCTATCGAACTCAAATAGCGAAAGCGTTAACCCAGATAACTCTAGGGTTTCGATAGGAGTATTTTGTAGGCTAAATACAACCTGAAAAAAAGGATGGTAGCTCAAATCTCGTTCTGGGTGAAGTTCCTCCACCAACTTTTCAAAAGGCAAGTCCTGATGACTGTATGCTTCTAAAGTTATCTCTCGCACTCGATTCAACAATTCTCGAAACGTCGCCTTGCCTGAGAAATCTGTACGTAACACCAAGCTATTGACAAAAAAACCAATTAATCCCTCTAGTTCGCTACGATTGCGATTAGCAATAGGTGAACCAACTGCAATATCCTCTTGCTGCGTGTAGCGATAGAGCAAAGTCTGAAACGCTGCCAGCATTGTCATGAACAAGGTAACGCCTTCTTGGTAACTCAGTGCCTCTAGCGCTTGAGTTAAGGAGTGTGGTAGCTCTAAAAATTGTTTTGCACCCCTATAGCTAGGAACTGCTGGTCTTAGTCGGTCGGTGGGGAGATTCAATACCGAAACCCCGTTTAATTGCTTTTGCCAATAAACTAATTGGCTTTGTAGGGGCGAGGTGCCGTTTGCTGTCACTCCTTGTAGCCACTCCCGTTGCCATTGAGCGAAATCTGCATATTGAATGGGTAGTTCTGGTAGGAGTGTAGATACGGAGTCGCTAGTTGTCAGACATCGCTTATCCCCTGCCAAGGCTTTGTATAATACCCCCAATTCTTTAATTAGCACTCCAATTGACCAGCCATCGGCAACTATGTGATGTAGATTTAGCAGCAGCAGATATTCTGCTTCATCCAGTTGCAGCAGCTTTACTCGCAGTAATGGCCCAGTGGTGAGATTGAAAGGATGTTGAGCCTCTTGGGTTACGATTTGCTGCATTCGTGTGCCGCGTTCTGGGCTGTCGAAATTGCGTAGGTCTATTAAGGGAAGAGGTATGGTTAAGCTAGGTGAAATCGCCTGTACTGGTTGCTGCTCTACCATAACAAATCTAGTACGTAACGTTTCGTGACGACGTACAATTTCGTTGAATGTCTGCTTTAAGGCGGTGAAGTTAAGGGAACCTGTCAGGTGAAGTGCTGTTGACACGTTGTAAAATGGATTCCCCGGTACTAACTGGTCGAGAAACCACAATCGCTGCTGGGCGAAAGAAGTGGGAAAAACGAAAACCTCTGCTTCCTCAGAAAAATTAAGTTCTTCATCATCTGTGAGACTACTGTAAATATACTGGCTCATAAGTCAATGGCAAACAGTTGTGGTGGAATTTGTGGAAACTTTTTCTCAGTCCATCTTGTTGTCAATGCTTCGATAGGAGTTTAGCTTTGAAGAATTAATGGTTCTCGGATCAGTAAATCAGTTATCAGTGATGCCCATTTCAGAAGCTGGGGAGGAGGAAGATTTTGGCAATGAAAATTTCTTAAATACCCGCTTAAAATAGAGACAGTGTTCGATAAAGGCAATACTTTGATCACAGAATTAGTCTTCAAAACAAGATTTCAAGACTTAGTTTTACTTGCTTAGTTATTTAAATTTTCAGGAATGAAGCACAATTTTTTCTTAATTACGATTTATACCAAAATTTTTCATATTCATATTTATATTTAAAATAGGCGTATTAACATAGAAAATAAAAGTATCTTATGGATAACTTTTATTGAGAAATTAGAAAATGTATATCAATCTTAAGGCATAGATCAACGAGTAGGGCAAATGCATCCAACCAACCTTCCGCACCCTAAAGAACTCTTGCAAAAGTTTTTTGTGATATGATTAATTCTTTGCCAATTTGCGATTAGGACTTTGATTATGTCAGAAGGAAAAGGAATTATACAAAACGTCTTGCACACAAAATAATACAAGAGGTTTTAGAAAAATATATTCACTGTAAATTAAGTCAAAATTCGGAAGTCGGAAGTCGGAAGTGAATCAATACTGGCATCACCGTGCCAAAACGGGAAAATTGTACGCTAAGGCTGAAACCTATATTACATAAGCATTTTAGCGATACTTATTTTCTTTAACCCGCAAAGGACGCAACTGGTCAAAACTGGTCGCCTGTTTCAAATTCCAGACATAATCGCCAGTGAGATTGATATGCTCCCAACCCAACGGTGACAAATGTTGCAAATATTCTTCAGGAATATCCATCCCTTGTTTCTGCAAATAATCAACGGCTTTTTCTAAGTACACTGTATTCCACAGAACAATAGCAGCAATCACTAAATTTAACCCACTGGCCCGATAGAACTGGTCTTCATAAGAGCGATCGCGAATCTCACCCAGACGATTAAAAAACACCGCCCTTTTCAGGGTATGTTTCGCCTCACCCTTATTAAGTCCCGCCGTCGCCCGTCGCCGTAGTTCTGGACTCTGCAACCATTCCAGGGTAAACAAAGTCCGCTCAATTCTCCCTAACTCCCGCAAAGCTAAAGCTAAACGATTCTGCCGAGGATAAGAAGCTAATTTCCTCAACAT
>NZ_JACKZS010000283.1 GCF_014222285.1 Nostoc sp. UCD121 | reverse complement strand
GCTAATAGTACTGTGGGGGCAGGGGCAGGGAGCAGGGGGAGATGAGGAAAATAAGGGGGAATTATTTAACAAGTTTCTTGCCCAATTCCCAATGCCCCATGCCCAATTCCCAATTCCCAATTCCCAAATACAGAAAATTGCTAAAATAAAGAATACTTCACAAATCTTCAGCTAAGTTCTCATAAAAGTTCTTAGCTCTCTTTACAATTAAAATATGGCTATTTTTCGTCAATACATCGCTCCACTGCTTGCAATACTGGTATTTTTATTTGCCCTAGTCGCAGTCAGCGCCCGCATCTTCTTACCATCAGATATGGCAGCACCCGCACCAATTGAAGAGGTAGGGGTAAGTTCTCAATCCACTCCTGATAATTTGCCACCAGTAGCACATACTAATTCGTAATTCGTAATTCGTAATTCGTAATTGGTATAACTCAGCTAGTTAACTCAATAAACGCTAGAAGTGTCTGAGCAACTATTACCGGGGTATATTATTCGCCGTGGTTCCTTATTGGAGCGATCGCTGCTGCTTAAATTCATGCAGCGAACTTACCAGGATCTCTTTCCCAATGAGGATTTTTCTCACCTAGAGCAAACAGTTAAGCAATACTTTTCTAGCGATACGCCCTTGTGGTGGGTAGAAGAAGAGAGGGAGCAGGGGGACAAGGGGACAAGGGGGCAAGGGGACAAGGAGAATAACTATACTCAATTCCCAATTCCCAATATTTCTCTGCGAGAGGCTGCGCCAACGACTTCGCTCAGTACAAGTTCCCAATTCCCCATTGCTTGCCTTTGGGTGGGTAATGCCATAGATCAAGTGCAGGGTAATCGTCATGCTCATATCTTTATCCTCTACGTTGTACCAGAACATCGGCGGCAAGGTATTGGTACAGCTTTGATGCGATATGTGGAAAATTGGGCAATTCAAAGAGGCGATCGCCAGATCGGATTACAAGTCTTTCAATCAAACAAACCCGCATTAAATCTTTACAATCAGTTAGGTTATCAAACCCAATCCCTGTGGATGGTAAAATTCCTGAGTGCAGAAAAATAAACTAGAGGATAGCCATAATATACTTTAGTGTTTGAGTATGTAGCAGTTCTCGTTTGGATAAAATTCAACGAGGGGAAAGGAAAGTGTATAATTACGCAACTTATAAAGTTTTAACTTATTGGCACGGGGGATTATGTGTTAATCCCTTTTCGGGATTGAAATGAAATTATGTATGACGAAGACGATCTAAGCCTACTCGATATTGAGGAGGAACTAGAAAGCCCCCTAGATAAAATAGAGCCATTAACTGACGATTCAGTTGTGGCGAAGCCTGATCCTGAATTGATGCTAGCCCTCCTGGAAAATCCCCAGCCCCAGCAAAGAATGTTAGCGGCGCGTGCTTTTTGTGATATAGAAGATGCGCGTGCTACTCCCCATCTGATTCGCCTGTTAACTGATATTTGTCCCTTAGTCCGGGTAAGTGCATCTTATGCTCTCGGACGCAATCCCAGTTCAGAAGCAGTGGCTCCATTAATTGCTCAACTAAACAGTGATTGGAATGGTTATGTGCGTAAAGGCGTTGTTTGGGCTTTAGGAAACTGTCGCGATCGCCGTTCTTTACCGCCCCTAGCAGATGCTTTAAGAACTGACATTTCCGCAGTGCGTTTGTGGGCTGCTAGCGCCTTGGCACAGATGGCAGAAGTGGGTTATGAAGCAGTTATCGGGGCAATACCACCGTTAATTGAAGCCTTAGTCAAAGATCCCGTGGCAGCAGTGCGGAGTAACTGTGCTTGGGCAATTGGTCAATTGTGCCGCGAACTACCTTCTAATGTAGTTTATGCCACTGCGATCGATGCTCTAATTCAAGCCTTTGCCGAAGACCAAGATTTGGGAGTCAGGGAAGACGCTAAAGCTTCACTGTTAGGAGTGGGCGATCCACGTGGCTTACAGCTAATTGAAACCCTGGAACAAGAAGGGTGGTTTTGATTTGGGTATGGGGCATTAATAACAGACGCGATTAATCGCGTCTTTCACTAACCTTCAGCTACAGCTTTGACCAAATTTAAATCATAAGGACGCTCAGTATCATCCTCGCCCAAATATTCCCCATTTTGAATTTCCAGAATAACTAGGGGGATATGTCCAGGATTTTCCACCTTATGTAGTGTTGCTGCGGGGACATAAGTTGACTCATTTCGATTCAGTAATATTTCCGCATCGCCACAAGTTACCTTGGCTACACCGGAGACTACAACCCAATGTTCATTGCGGTGATAATGAATTTGTGGTTTAATTCCATGCCTGGGCTTGATTTCAACACGGCTAATTCTATAAGTATCTCCCTCCTCGATCACTTCCACCTCACCCCAGTATCGTGTGCCTGAATGTGGAGGCAATTCGTTGATATTTGACTGAGTATTATTTTCATTGGGAGTCATAATCAATTTCTCAACCAGATAAGTATTAGGATTTTTCTGTAATTTACCAGTAAATGCGATAAACCTGGATAGGGATATACAGTCACAACTGCTGTAACTTTAATCTAAGGAATTCTTCATCCCCCCGTATACTGAATCCGATAAATCCGATTATTAGCTTCTTCTGTTAGCAGTAAACTGCCATCTGGCAGCACCAGTAAACCTACAGGTCGTCCCCAAGTGGTTGGTACAGAAGGATTTAGTAAAAACCCTGTGAGAAAGTCTTCGTAATAGCCAAGCGATCGCCCTTTAGCATCGAAGGGAACAAATACAATTTTATAACCAGTACCGCGATCGCGGTTCCAAGAACCTCGAAAAGCCGCAAAAGCACCGTTGCGGTATTTCTCTGGAAATCTCTTGCCATCATAAAACTGTAAACCCAATGCTGCTGAATGTGCTTGGAATAGCACATCTGGCGTTTGGGTACGAGATGCTAAATCGGGGCGTTTACTTTTTCCATCCGTTTTTTGACGCGGATCGAGGTTGTTTGGTGTCAGATAAGCATAAGGCCAGCCATAAAATGCCCCCTGTTTAACCCGTGTTAGATAATCTGGAACCAAATCATCACCAATTCCATCGCGTTCGTTAATAGTGGCGTAAAGTTCCTTAGTTACAGGATGAAAATCCAAACCAACAGGGTTACGCAAACCGGAAGCGAAAGTTTGCTGCTGGGAACCATCTAAATTCATCACCTGTATCGAAGCCCGTGGTAGGGGTTCCTCATCTACATTAGTTCCCGATCCAACTGAGACATATAATTTATTGCGATCGGGCGAGACAACGACATTGCGCGTCCAATGATTGTTATAACCTTCAGAAGGCAAGTCAGCGATTTTTTTCCCTTTACCCGTAATTTTGTTTTGATTTTGGGTATAGGGAAAACGCACCACAGCATCTGTATTCCCCAGGAAAAAGGAATTATCTGCAAAAGCCATACCAAATGGTCTATTAAGTCCGTTGTCCCCACTAGCAAAGGTTTCTCGAACTTCGGCTACACCGTCACCGTTGCTGTCACGTAACAAACGAATGCGGTTTTGCCCGGTTTCAGTCACCAGAACATCACCACTGGGAGTTAAAGCTAGCCAGCGTGGGGCATCTAAACCTTCAGCAAAGACGTTAACTGTAAAGCCTCTTGGTACGCGCAGCACCGGATTTTGCGGAATAGGCACAACTTCAGGCCGCTTGGAAGCACTTTCTGTTGCAAAGGGTGCTGGTAAATTCTTCAGATTTATCCGAATGGGTGTAGGTGAAAGTGCTTCAGTACGAACAATATTTTTTGGCTGTGTAGGATTCTGTGTCAGTTGGGCAGAAGGTACAGATTCTTGTAGTATGGGATTATCTGAGGAAGCGCGAGTCTGGTTACACGCTGCTGTCAAGGTTAGTAACAAAACTGGCAGCAAGAAACGCGCAAAGACTTTCATGGCGGTAGACACTTATGACACAATTTTCTTACTTTAGACTTGAGACTTAATAATTGTCACCAGTCTAAAGTCCGATTTTTCTTGCTTAGTAAAACTATCAGAGGATTAAGGACTAGGAAAATAATTTCCAATTTTTATTCATATAATCATTAGTTAGTCAAAAAAAATTTTTCAAATTCTGCTGCTGGCAGTGGACGACTAAATAGAAACCCTTGCATAGAATTACAGTTGTGTTGGCGCAAAAAGTCCAGTTCTGCTTCCGTTTCTACACCCTCAGCGATTACATTTAAATTGAGATTGTGAGCCATTTGAATTAATGCTTTAGTAATGGCAGATTTTTGCGGATCGTTAGCAACATTATGGATAAAATAACGGTCAATTTTTAATGTATTAATTGGTAAGTTTTTCAGATAGATTAGAGAAGAATAGCCTGTACCAAAATCATCGATCGCAATTTTGATACCCAAGGATTGCAATTTGGACATAGTAGCGATCGCACTATTTACGTCTTGCATAATCATACTTTCAGTCAGTTCCAGCTCTAAGTCATCTGGTCGCAAATTATTGAGAGTTATAAAATTGACTATTTTATTAATAAAATCTGGTTGGTTAAATTCAATCGCTGAGAGATTGACAGCAACAATCAAGGAATTAATTCCGGCATCACGCCAGGTTCTTATTTGTTTACATACACTTTTTAATACCCATTTACCGATTGGAACAATTAAAGCCGTAGACTCTGCTAACGGAATAAATTCTGTAGGGTAAACTATCCCTAATTCTGGACTTTGCCAGCGCAATAAACTTTCAGCAGATATTATTTTTCCAGAAGCAATATCGACTATTGGTTGATAATAAATTTCAAATTCTTGAAATTTATTTTGTTTGATAGCTCGGTGCAAGCTAATTTCTAACAACTGCATTTTGGGAGACAAGTTGTTAATTGTAGTCTGAGTAGATAAATATCTTTTTAAAGTAGCGTGTTTTTCCAACCGATTTATGATGGCACTTAATAACTCAGCCCGACTAAATGGCTTAGTTATATAGTCATCTGCCCCCATATCCATACCTTGACGAAAGTCAGATTTGGCAGATTTGGCAGTGAGAAAAATGAAGGGAATTGTTGCCGTTGATGGATCTTGGCGTAACGCGCTTAGAACGCCATAACCATCAATTTCTGGCATCATCATATCACAGAGAATTAAGTCAGGAACTTCACAGATAGCCAAATGCACGCCGATCCTACCATTAGCGGCAGCAATAGTTTCAAAATCCTCAGCTTCTAGCAAATCTAAAATGTTTTCACGGACTGCTTCCTCGTCTTCTATTATTAAAATTTTGGGCATAAGTTACCTGAATTTATTTTTTATTATTTAATGAGATAATGACAGTAAACTTTGTACCAAATCCCAGTGTACTTGTGACAAATATTTTATGTTTGTAGATATCTATAAACTTTTTTACAATTAAAATTTCTAATCGAATAAAAATATCTAGTCCAAAAGCCAGAATATTTAACTGTTTTCCACACTTGATAATCCGTGATAGCGAAAATCTTTTTGTTCATAAATTTACTACCCAAATCTTCCGAACTCTTGCAGATGTAAATTACTGCTGGGCTGGAGAAGAATAAATATTGCAGATGTTGGAAATTTTCAAGTAGCGTCCACCATATTTCCCAATATGAACGCCTAACTACATCTTGCGGTTGTAGCCTGCTAAAGTTGAGTGCTGTTTGGTTCGCTTTTAGCACGATGCCTTCTGTTATTAGCAATCCGATAAAATGGAAAGTGGTATTAAAGATAGTGCGAAATCGTCTTTCACCCTTATGCAATGCTACTTCTGCTACACGGGAGGTACTATTCACAGAAACTCCAATGAGGTGATTAGATTTGTCATGTCTGTCAGTACTATAGCGCGTGCTAGTGACCATTTGTACTTGGGTAATTGTCTCTTAACGAGAATTTGATATCCTACCTCAAATGAATTAATACTGGTGTCAATACTTGTCGGGTTTTGGGGAAAACGGGAAGAGGAAAGGGGAAAGGAAAAATATTTAACCTTTACCCTTTAACCTTTTCCCCAAACCCAGTTCCGAGTTAAAAATGCTTAACTGAGCAGTATTGATACTGGTATCACCTCTAGTTTTATACATCAAAAAATAGTTATCTAAAGCTGCTTATATTAAGTATTCTCCAATATTTTGGCCCTAAAGAAAGAGTAATATTTGGGATATAAACATAGCAAAAATTGTGTTAAGACTTACAAATTGGCTTATATCCCGGTAGTTGTGAATTGGGAAGATACAAAGAAGAAACTTGTTCAATGATTCTCCCTTGTCCCTTTGATCTCCCCCTACTCCCGTGCCTCTGAATACTTTTCGGTTAAGGGGGAAAGGGGAAAGGGTTTAAATTTACCTTTACCGCTTACCCTTTAAGCTTTCCCCAGACAAAAAAAAGATTGTTGGGTTTATCCAAAAAGTATTGCCCTGCCTCTTCACTAAGGATGCAACTGCACCCGCCGTTCGCCATAACGCAATAGTCTTTCTATAGTTACAAGCCGATTTTCCCAAACTTTGACTTGATAGGAATTCGACTTAATTTCTTGGCTCATCAATACTCGAAATTGAGACTGGAATCGAGTTAGAGAGGCTTTTGCCACTAGTAAATTACTAGGAGAAGGGGAAGCAGCAAGCTGATTTAAAGCACTGCGTAAAACTTCTGCCTGGTTGTTAAAATCTGATATTGTCTGGGCAGGTCTTTCTGGTGGGTCATTTTGGAAAACAAATTTCCATTCCCGTTGCAGCGCGGTGTAACGGATGGCGGCAGTTTGAAAAGGTTGGCGGTGGGGAATAGGTTCACTTGTCTTGGATTGAATTCTGCCTTGGGTACTAATGAAAAGTTTTTGTAGATCGTTATTAAAATTCTCTGCGGCAAAGAGTGCGTAACCACTAACTGGCAAGTCTCTTACCAACTGGAGTTGATCGAACGTCCCGATTGTTGGTAAAGAAAGTAAGCGAATTCCTGGCACTAACAATGTAGCTCCCAATTGTTTAGAGGCGATCCAGGGTTGGGCTAGTCGTTGAAAACGGGAAGTATCCAAAGCATAAGTCATGGGAACGATTAAATCCACATCTCCCCGCCTTGCCCAAGTTTCCCAGTTTTGTTGAATTTTCTGAATCCGCTCTTGTTCTGGCAAAGGAAATACAGCAGCCGACAAAATCAAATTCGGTCGTTTTTGTCGCAACTGCTCTGATACTTTGGCAACAAAGCTATCAACTTGCTCAGTGCGAAATGTTGTCCACTTTTGCCATAGTTCTGGTTGACTGGGAGAAATATTTATCGGATCTATGCCAGTAAGTTTCTGAAACTGCGCTCTTGCAGCTTTGCCATAGCCATAAATTCGACCTGCTGATGGGTCTTGAAACGGGTAGCGAATGTAGTCTAGCTGTAAACCATCCACGTCATAGCGAGTAACGATTTCCTCATACAGCTTGAGTAAGTATTGCCGAGCTTCGGGGTTGGCTGGGTCAAAGAATGGCTTAGTCTGTCCAACGGGAATCATGTTGCCAAGATTATCGTAGTTTGCCCAATCGGGATGAGCCGCCAGCACTGGCCCTGGATAATTTGGACTAACGTTGATAATCTCATTGTGCCGTTGATTGCCAGCAGCAAAAGTCCAAACCCAAGCGTGTAATTCCATGTCGCGCTCATGCGCTAATTTGACCGCATCTTTCAGTGGATCCCACCCACGAATTAAGGGGTTTTGCTCTTTTGCAACTTGGCTGGGATAAATGGTATAGCCTGCATTAACAGTTTCAAAAAAGACAGTATTAATCCCAGTTTGGGCCAAGCGATCAAAAATTTGGACTAGTCCCGCCTTGCTACCAGCACGAACAATCGTCCCTCTATCTAACCAAACTGCCCGAATTTCTGGTTGAGCCAACCTCCGATCAACTGGGAACTGCTGCCACAAAATTGTCTTTGCTGCCAGCCACTGCTGACGAGCCAGAGCATAGTTTTTTTGAGCAATCAATTGGGGTAAGCTTTTGGCAATTACCCTCACTTGTGCCAAGGCTTGGTCTTTGCTTGTGGCTAGCCCCTCCAATTTAGTTGAGGCTAATTGTATTGGCTGCTCC
>NZ_JACKZS010000282.1 GCF_014222285.1 Nostoc sp. UCD121 | reverse complement strand
TAATAAATCCTCAACATTTAAGAAACTGGTTTGCTAATTGCTGCTACTGTACCTCATAACAGCCGGAAGTGCTGTATCTTGAGTTTGTAGCGTACAGCATTCGCGGATTCTACAGGCACACCTCATCTTTCCTATCGCTCCTCAGTCCTACGTAGTGAAGAATTTTAGTAATAAAACGGCATGGTGTAAAACTGTCATTTTTATGGTAATTCTGTGGCATTTCTACGGCTGATTGATGGTAAATCTGTGGAATTTGAGCCAGAGGAAAGCATTTCATTTTGGCAGTTCTATGTCAGTTCTGTGTTGAATTTGTGGTCTGAAAAAATTGGGATTTTGACGCACAGTACGCCATATTTGGCGGAAAGTTTTTTTGAAAAAAATTGATGATTTCAATGAATTTTAAACCACTTGGAACAAAAAGAACTACTAAATAAATACGTTAATACTACAAAATGGACTGTACAGTTCACTCTCTTCAAGGCAAGCAAACAAGGCTTGGATGATTTCTGAAAAAGCAACGCTATCGGTTGGATGTGGCAGCAGAGGGGCATCAAAGAGAGCAGGTGCAATCGCCCGATCTACAAGAAGGAAGAGATTGGTAATCTAATGGCAGGAGGCAAGATTGGCGATCGCAATCTCAGTGATAGAGTAGTGTTTCGGCGACCAAAGGGCTACCTTTCAAACATCAGTAATTCCGGCTGTGCTGCTAGTATTTTTGATGTTTCTGTAATAATTGACTACCCCGTTAGTCTTCGATTGGAGGTGCAGAAGCTTCCGCTATGCCGTAAGCTGATAAACGCTTCAATAAAGCTTCAACTAATTGTGTATCCAGGTAAGCATGGATGTATACAGCTTTGCCCCACTGCATCTTGATTATGTGAACTCCCTCATTGACATACTCCTCACCATCTGCTGGCATGGCGGTATCAACCCACTCCACAGCAATTGTTGTGTCCCAAGGAAACCCGCTAACAACAATGTTTTTAATCTCAAATTCTAATTTGGGTGACAAAAGATAAAGACGCTTAAACCACTGCCGCATTGCCTCAACACTATGACGAGTCCCACCCAGGGCATGAGTGCCGCTAAAGGTATGAGTAATTGAAGGAGAAACACCTTGAAGAACTGATTCATAATTACCGTGGTTCAAATACTCAAAGGTTCTCTTGACAAACTGACGAACAAAGTAGGTGTACATACGAATGGCTCCTTCCAACTAAGCTTTCGTTTTGTGCTGAGATGAACTCAGAAGTTGTTTTATTTGATGTCCTTTCCACATCCACAGTCCAGTCAGAGTCAAGACTGGAATAATCAATATCCGCATAGATAGGAGAAACTCAGCTTGATTCCGCCAAGGAGAATAAACAAAGGTTCCAATTGCCACAGAACTGATGAGATGAATCCATCGGAGGAGATTTCGTTCTTTCATAGTTTTATATGTTTACGCTGACAACATTAATCTACCGCCTTATGTTTCCACTGTCAACATACTTGAGCTAAAATTTAGGCATCCTGTATATGCCTGATCACAACTGATGTCAGAACGAGAACCTTATCATCATGGAGATTTGCGCCAAGCCCTTATTGCTGCTGCTTTAGAACTTATTTCCGAGAAGAATGTTGAAGGGGTTTCTCTACGAGAGGTGGCGCGTCGAGTCGGTGTCTCTCATGCAGCTCCCTATCGGCACTTTGCGGATAAAGAGTCTCTGTTGGCCGCTGTAGCAAAAGATGGATTTCAAATGTTGCATCACAAATTGGAAGAGGCAATTCAAAACTCATCTGCTGATCCTGTGCAGCAAATACAGGATAGTGGGGTTGCCTATATAACATTCGCCCTTGAACATCCTTCGCACTATGATTTGATGTTTGGTGCTTATCGCTCATCTTCTGCTCAACAAAATCCTGAGTTGGAATATGCTGCAAGACTTGTCTTCATGGTTCTTGTTGGTGCGATTGCACGGGGACAGCAGGCAGGGGTGATTCGGGCAGATGATTCTGAACAATTAGCCTTGACAGCTTGGGCGTTAGTACATGGTTGGGCAAAGCTGTGGATAGATGGTCAAATTCCCTTCTGTGCCACTCAATCCACTCATCACCTCGCTGTCTTCGTTACCCAGATATTAGTTGAAGGACTAGCTAAAACCGAAACTTAGTACTTACTTATATAAAAAAGATTATCGGTGATGTAGCTACCTCCACACTACCCATTTAAAGACTCAATTCATCATCCTGCTCCTGCTGGCGTTGCTGTTGCTGCTGTTGCCTTAACTGCTGCCCATAATCAAGTAGCTGCTGGTTCCAATCGTCAGCCTTGCACTTGAGCCGCTTGGACTGTGGCAGTAGTTCCTTAACAACTCGTGCAGCTGCATTACCAGAATCGTCCGAGTCAAAAGCCACTTGTAAATTAGGAATATGCTGCAATTGCTCTACTGGTAAGCTTTTGGGATTATCTACCGCCATATACAAAGTTCTATTGGGTGGCACGTCGCCTCTAAGTTGATATTCCAGCATGGCAAAAGACACGGCATCGATGGGCGATTTCAAAAGCACCACTTTCTCTACAGGTGAAGTTGGCTG
Organism: Nostoc sp. UCD121; assembly: GCF_014222285.1. Lineage (GTDB taxonomy): Bacteria > Cyanobacteriota > Cyanobacteriia > Cyanobacteriales > Nostocaceae > Nostoc. The sequence goes on along the minus strand of NZ_JACKZS010000282.1, from coordinate 5,477 downwards.
TCCGCCTAAGCGGAAGTGAAACCAGCCCTCACGCCTAACTGTTCCTTTCTCGTAGCCCTTAAACGTGTTGTTCTCGCCCCGTGTCCCCCGCAGGAATGCTCCTATTGCCTGGGGTTCTTCTAATAGATTCCGCATGACGAACACAGCGTTTTGCTGATCATCAGCGTAAACTAGCCCCCTCTTATGCAGAAGTTCCACAAAATTTTCAGGTATCCCCCGTTTCTGGGTGAGGTAGTTGTGAACTGCTGTCCACTTGGCTTTATCCTCAACGGGTAGCGTGAATTTGGGTCGTGGTTCTAACTGGATAATTTCAGCAGCCACTGTTTTAGTTTTTGCGATCGCTGCTCGTTCTGCCCCCGACTCACCAAATCGCTCATGTAACCAGACAACTGCCTGCCGCAGATTGCACTGGTTAACGTGCATCACCAAATCAATTGCACCACCGCCACCCTTTTGTTGATCGGGGGCAAAGTCGTAGAATTTGGGCCCATCTATATTAATGATGTGTCCGTGACCCTTCCATTTTCCTTCCTCGTGGTGTAGCCCCAACTCCCAAGCCACATCAACAAGGGGCAAGTCGCGCAGTTGTTGGGTTTTCAATTCCAGCGCTCGCACAATTTCTTCTAGCCGTTGTCTTTCCTTCTCGCTGGCCCTAGCCCGTTGCTCTGCCCTCTCCAATCGCTCCTGCATGAAAGCGCGGTCAGCCAGTTGGTGGTTAATCGCTTGGAACTGCTCATCTGACTGAATCCTGGTTACATAACTACTAGCTGATTCAAAAGGCGTTGGCGCTAATTGGTTATTTGTAATGACTGCGGTGAGTGGTTCACTGTTAACCGCTTGGTAATATTCCTTTACTTTGGTGTGGGTTGCTTTGCTGCCCTTAACCCCTCGTTCAATCCCCAAAGGAGCGAGTGCAGCAGCATAACTATCTTGGAGTTTGGATAACTTGATTCTTCCTTGTCCACCTCTACCGCCAAACATCGCATCATGACTGACTCTCCCGGTTTTTTCATTCAATGGCACGATGTAGGCGTGAATGTGTGGGGTACTTTCATCTAGGTGAAGCTCTGCCCTGACGCACTTTTCACCATAGTTTTGAGCTAGCCAGTCACGGGATGCGATAGCCCATTGCTGCATCAGTGAATCAGACCACTGCCCAGAAAGGGATGGATCTTTTGGACGGAAATATTCAGGCGATGCTGAGAGAAACATTTCGGTGCATAACACCGCATCATGCCGAGGGCGATGCTTGAGCGTAGAGATTTTTTCTTTAACTATCTCCTCCAAGGCGCGTGAGTCTTCTCCCCCAATCAACCGGACATTCTCTTTGGTTGGATCTGCGTTGGGTGTTTCTCTATTCCTGGTAACATGGTCATCACTTCCGGCAACGTTGCCGAATGTTTTTAGTTTCTCAATCCTGAGAATTGTTAGTGGCGACATAAAAAAATTATGCTACAAATGCAGTGTGAGTGTAGTACTCAAAAACCCCTTCGGGCGAACGGCGGTTTCATGTCACGAGCGCAGCGAGAGATGGCGCAGCCACCCGCAGGGCATGAAACCATAGTGAGTATGGTATCACTTATACAAAACCCTGAAATCCACTTTTGGGGGAGAAATCGCGCTTACTGCCTACTGTCAAAATACGCCCAAAAGCACCTTTAGGGTACATAACGACTGTCGTTTGACAGTCATTGGGGTTTCGGGTAATGACTGTCAAACGACTGTCATTTGGTACATTAGAGGGGTACTAGGGGTGGTTTACGGCGCATTTTGACAGTCATTAAAATCTGGTATCAATCAACACGATGGCTTACTCATAAACCCCTCTAATTCGATAGGAATACAGGACATGGAGCAACCTAATTTAGAAGTGCTTTCGATTAAGCGTAGTCACGACAGTAGCGATGGCCAGTTACTGCAATTTTTACGAGAGCGTGAGCGTAAAATGTCGGGCAGAGGTTTGACTAAAATTGTTTTGAGTACTTTGAGAATGTGTTGGGGGCCTTTTGTCATAAAGCGCATTGGCGCTGACAGCGACACTCTCAAGACTGCTGTGATTTACTCTATCTCACAGTTGGAATTACAGATTCACTTGCTCAAGCAATTACTTGATTGAGCGATTCTTTGAAGTACGTTTGCAACAAGTCTGTATTATTTCTGATCAATAAGCCTGGGGTTTATTGATCAGAAAAATGGCTTCTTAATTGTGGCTTTAATTGTGGGGGCAAGTTCAAAGCACACTTGCGCCTCACTGCTCGTATGTGTGGATACCCAAATAGTGATCTGCTGATGTTATGCGTGATATTGGTTGCAAAATAACAAATAAGTAATTACTATTCTTCAGCGATTGAATAGCCAAGCTGATAACCTCAAAATTCAAAAACCAAGATTGGCATGAATTAAAAGGGATAGCTATAGATAACTTCATGCCTTGTGATAATTGATAAAAATCAAGTATTTTCGCTATTTGTACCGTTTTCAGCACATCCAGGTATTTTTGACCATCCAAAGAAGGGTAGCCTTGGTTAATAATTTCATCAAGTACCCTAATTTTGTATTTTCCAGAACTGAGGAATAATATCTGGGTTGTGCCGGGTGGTATGGGTGGTCTAGGTGGCGGTGGTATTTGGGATGGCGTTGGTGGTGGTGGTATAGGTGGCGGTGGCGGTGCTGGTATTTGGGATGGTGTTGGTGTTTGGGATGGCGTTGGTGCAGTAGGAATCTTTGACAGTGATACAGCGACGGTTGTACCAAATGCACTCTTAAAAGCTTCGCTGAGTGTCGGTAATTTTGTTGTTATTTTGTCGTACCAAGACGATTTGCACTGTATTAATGCAGATTCCCCATCATAATCACGTAAAAAACACATTTGTCCTACTAATGCCTTGATGGAGGCTTGAGGAATATTTTCCAAAACACGCTGCCATATAACAGTAAGGTCATACTGTGGTGTTGGTGGTTGGGGTGGTGTTGGCGGTTCGGGTGTTGGCGGTGTTTTTTGCGCTAGAAACTCTTCGGCATCGGACAAAGAATCGAAATCAGCAATCTTTTCAAAAACCTTGTAGCGGCCCTTATCAAATCGAACTTCGTAACCTTTATCTGCTGCAATTTTTTTGAGTTTGGCTAGGGTTAATCTATTCATTGTTAAATCGTACTAGTTAAACACCTGTGAGAGCCGCAGTCCTAACATTGCCAACTGTTTCGAGAAACAGCACTCTTCCATTCTTTTTAATATTCTCGCTGACTGTGTAAGTAAGCCGGCAATTTCGGCTCAATTTCTTCAATTGCCTTGGACATTTCCTCAAACACCCCTCTTCCCCCCCCCCGTAATACGTTTGTGAAAAGAGGGGTGAATTCATCGCTGGCTCTTGTCGTGATTGTGTAGTTTACAAGTAGTCTTTTTTGATGGCTGTTGCTTATGCTTCTGCTTTTCAATTTTGACTCTCAAAAACTTTCCGCCAAATATGGCGTACTGTGCGTCAAAAAAAGATGGATTACAGAGCTTAAAAGCTTTTAAGCGAATTTCACGATAATTGACCAATTATTGGGAAATAATGGGAAACTTCTTATAAGTCTTGGGAACTGTTCTTCTTTATTGGGAATTTTTGAGCTAATGAGAATTTTGTGAATGGATGATTTTTAAGGGGTAAAAAGGTAAGAAAAAATTGGAGAATTGGGAGATATTGTCTAGATATTGGGAGATGTTGAATGTGGTTGGTGAGGATTGGGAAAATGGATGTTTTTTCGAGGTTTTATCTCAAACGCACGAATTTAGTCAAATCAATAAACTAGTCCCAAAACTGTAATATTTCTTGATAAATGTGTCAATAATCACGGTTTGGGCGGTTCATTTTGAGAGTAATTATCAATTAGATAGACAAAAAAAGGGTCAAAAACAGGGGTAAATTTTTTTTGTGGATTTTGTTTTTTAATGTTGAGTCTTGGTTCTGTTTCAAGCTGAATGCTCAACGTTCAATTTGTTTGTGATCAACTACGATAGCCAAGCGATCGCCGCATTGAATTAGCCTAAAAGCTCGAAGATTTAGAAGCGAATGGCTATTCATTTGGAACAGGGTTCGCATCTTTAATTGAGCAGCGCTATCGAGTGGTTGTACAAAATCTCTTGTGAATTTTTTCCCGAATCGGGAATTTTACCCACTGTGATCGCCTGAATCGATGATCGCAATCTATTAAATACGGACATGACTGATATCTGATCGTTTTCAGACCCTCCGCACCTACAACTTCTTGAAGTATCATTGCGATCGGTAACAGCCCGAAACCCAGTTTTTCATAGGTGCAACGTGCCGGGGCATGGACAGGACAGGATTGCCTCCGGCTTCGACCATAGAATTTTAATATGTTTTATTTAAATATATAGACTTATACTTTATATAGTACTATGAGATGAATACTACTCCTGGTTATTGGAGATATGAAAGACAACAAGAAACAATCTGAGGACATACTGAATTTGTCCGCTCTGGAGGGAGACATTCTCACCGTCTTGCTAGCCAGAGAACGATATGGTCTAGACATACTCAATAGACTCAACCCCTCAAGACCTACTCCTTTGAGCTTTGGCAGTCTATACCCTGCGTTAAATCGGTTGGAGAAGAAGGGACTGATTCAATGGCGATGGGGTGATGAGCAGGAGGAGACTGGGGGGGCAAGACGAAAATACTACAAAGTCACTGGTTTAGGTGCAAATGTACTTAACGAGTGGCAAACATACCGCGCACAGTTAGCGATGCAGGCTCAAGGATCAACAGCACTGGGGGGTATTTGAGGTAGTGGATAAGAATACTGAACAGAAACTAAAACGGATTTGGTGTGAGCGGTTGATTATAGGTCTGTTTGCATCTACTGCACTAGGGTTTCTTGTTGTAAAAATACCAACAGTGTACAGTCAGAAGCTGGCGAACGACCAGGCGCAGGTGCAGTCGCGGGAAGCAGCGCTGGTGGAGCAGGCGGAGGTGGCGCGGGTGGTGGCGGTGCCCACCTCGGCGCAGGTAGTAGCGATAGTGGAGCAGGCGGTGCCGAGGTGGGCGGAGCGGGCGCAGGCGGCGCGGGCGCAGGCGCAGGCGGCGCAAGTGGTGGCGCAAGTGGAGGCGCAGGCGCTTCAACAGCAACTTATACTTCTAGGAATATCAGCACTCTGCTTCATCCTAATGCTGCTGTTGTTATTGAGACGAAATCAAATTTCTCTGCCTTTTACGGGTCAACTAATTATTGTTCTTCCCGAAGAATACATTGTTGAGCTAGAAGCCTTCCATCAACAGATAAAGTTTGAGAAGCGCTCTATCTGGGTTATCAGAAAGATTATGCTCTGGACTGTTCTGGAGCTACTGTGGGCGTTTCACATTCAAATCAATGTTGAAAATCTCTGGCTACCTAAAAGTAGAGGACATAACAAAATCGATGACTAACTTTTAGATCATGAATAAATTTAAATAACCTTTAACTGATGAGCAAGG
>NZ_JACKZS010000281.1 GCF_014222285.1 Nostoc sp. UCD121 | reverse complement strand
GGGGAAGTAGGGGGCAGGGGGAGAAAAACTTTAATTATTTATTGTCCAATGCCCAATGCCCAATGACAAATGACAAATGACAAATGACTGACCCTAATCGAGTTTTGCGGCGTCTACCCATTGTCGTAGGTGGGTTAGGCGCTGTACTTTTATTGATTAACCGTTTATTAACACCGGAATTAACTCAGTCTCAATCGCGTGGTGATGTGGTGGGCGTGATTTTGAGTGCGGTGTTAATTTTGACGGGTTTAATTTGGCAGCAAGTTCAGCCGCGATCGCCTGATATTGTAGAACTAATTGGAGAGGAAGGTTTTGTACTGGCAGCAGATTTACCCGAAGCCGTGAAAACAGAGCTAGCCTGGGCATCTCATTTATTGTTGACTAATACAGTAACGCGATCGCTAGTGGTTTATTATCAAGGCAAAGTTTTGTTGCGTCGTGGTATTTTAGGTACTAAATCTGAAGTTGTACCAGGAGTAATCTTAAAACAGGTACTCGAAAAACAAAAGCCGATTTATCTAGTTGCTCTAAAAATATATCCAGGTAGGCTTGAATTTGATTATTTACCAGAGAATACTCAAGGTGTAATTTGTCAACCTATTGGCAACCAAGGTGCGCTAATTTTGGGAGCGAATGCTCCTCGCAGTTATACCAAACAAGATGAAAATTGGATTGCCGGAATTGCTGATAAATTAGCCGTTACTCTTAGCTCGACTTGATCCAACCAACTAATATAAATTTGGGTTGGTCATCTGTCAGAATAAATCGTAATTTGTAATTATTAACTCAAATTAATTTCCTCTTATCTAGAGTTAATTACGAATTACGATAGCGTAGCGGGGCGTAGCCCATTACGAATTACGAATTATTAACTCACCAAGAAGTCAAAAAATTCCACCCTTCCTTTTCTTCTGGTGTCTTTTCTTCTTTTGCTTCTGATTCTTCGGGTGTATCTAAATTCGTCTGTTGAATTAAATTATCATAAGCTCCAGAATCAACCCATCTTAATAATTCGCCAGCCCGCATAACTACCCAAGAAAGCCCAGGCTCTGTATAGCTTAATATTTTAGTGACTTTATCCACACTATCAAAGTTATTAGATGCAAACTCACGGGCTTGGACAAGAAAATCGTCCATTACAGCAGTAGTTAAGTACTCATCTGGCAAGCCTGCGAGTTTCATCAGTGTAGTAGTTGCTACATCAATATCCTGACAAGCAAGCAAAGCAGCCCGATCGGCAGTGAACCTAGCCATCATCCGCCAATTATACAAACCCAATTCCATACCACCAGCTATCAAACCACCCACACCCAGCGTTGTACTGCTTAACAAATTTTTCAAAGTTGGCATCACAATTGCCATTTGGTGATAAACCATGTGCTGACTCTTGATACGAGCAATTTCGTGTCCGAAAACGTAAAGTAACTCATCCGGGCCAAGCCACTCCATTGCATCTAAATTGATACCAACAAGGGGTTTTTCCACCCCAACAATATAGGTTTCAATGTGTCCTGTGCCTTGAAACAGATACAGTTCAGGAAGGGGAGCAACATCAAGAATTTCACAGGTTTCTACCAATGCTTGATGTAATTGGGGAAAATTACGGGGCGAAATTCTGATTTCACTACCAAGGCTTTGCAGTCTAAGTAAGCGGTCGATGCCGTATTCGTTAACTTTCTTGAGTAGTAAAGAAACACCAGGCATATTTTGCAAAGAAGCCAAGGCTTTGCGATCAAAAGGATGTTCGTAGGCTTCTGAACTCAGTCCAGTTAATATTTTTCTCGTCATAAGTTTTGAGCTTTATTTTGGAGTGTTTGGGAAGTTCAGTTAGTCGGTACGAACGGCTTGTGCTTTCAGTGCGCCTGTAGCTAGGGATATATTCCTACAACCCACAATTATTTAAGATGAGCTTTGAGCGATCGCAGAGAGATTTTAGCAGATTAAACTAGAAAATCATATTTGCTGTCGGTGAAATCTAAGCATTTATCAGCATTTTGCCCAGATACAATATAAAGTAGGGGCGCTCGGAAATTTAGAAATTTATCTATGCAAATTATTTATTGGCTATTAATTGCCGTAATGGTTGTGGGTATCATCGGTGCTGTAGTTCCAGCCATACCCGGTAGCAGCTTAATTTTAATTGCAATTATCGTCTGGGGAATCGTTAGTAGTTCCTTCGCGGCTATCAAGATTCCTCTAATTGTGACAATTATTGTTTTACTGCTCAGTGTCGGAGTAGATTTTTTAGCTAGCTATGTGGGAGCAAGACAAGCTGGAGCTAGCAAATGGGGGCAAATCGGCGCAATTGTCGGTTTAGTTGTCGGATTTTTGGGATTATTGCCAACATTGCCTTTTGGGGGGCCACTGTTAGGAATTTTACTAGGCCCGCTTTTGGGAGCAATTATTGGTGAGTACATTTACCGACGTGAATTTGGGTTGGCGGTTAAAGCAGGTATAGGAATTGTAGTCGGCTCTTTGGTGGGAAATTTGATTCAAGGGTTGTTAGCGATCGCAGCAGTTGTAGTTTTCGTTGTGACAACTTGGCCACAGGTATTTGGTTCTTAGCATTTGAGAACAACGGTAATAGCTAGCAATTTGGTTCCTCTCTTTTATTTTACGAGAGGAACTGTTTCACTAAATATTAGTAACTGAAGCGAATAGATACACTGCGTACTCTATTTATCTAAAAAATGGTTGAGCAATGCAAAGTATTAAAAATTACTTGTAAACTTGGATTACGTAAAGTGACTTTCTTTAATTCAGAGCTATTGCCAACAATTTGAACCTTATTAAATGAAAGATATACTAAGCCCGGATATGTCATGAATTAAGAGTTCATGAAGGATAGTAATCCGTTAAAGATGTAATGAAGACCACTCAGTAAATATTGCAGGCCCTAAATCTATGTGATTTCATGGAGATAAGAAATACATCACGCAAGTTTCGCTTTCACTGACAGTATTTTCCAGAAATTACTGAGATGAAAAGTAAAGCAATTGCTCTGATTTAAGATTATTATTAGGAGCCTCGAAGACAATGATTGGTTTTAAATCTATATTACTAAATGCAACTTTAGCCATTACTGCTGCACTTCCCCTCGCTACTGCTGGGATGTTTACCTCTGCTGGTTCTGCACAGGCTGCTGCACTTAAAGGTGAGTTCAGTTTTAACGGTGGTCTAACTGTAAATCCATTTGCTAACAGTTTAGTAACATTAAAAAAAGATTCACTAACCTTTACTCCAGATAGCATTATCGCAGATTCCAATGGCGTAAAGAGTACCCCAGTTGCTATTGCCGCTCAGACAGGAAGTTTCTTAGGTTTCAATTCAGCAAGTATACGTGATATCATCTCATTCGCAAGCGATACTGTGCAAAACCCATTTCTAGACCTTGGTAATCTTACCCTTCCTGGTACTATTTTGCCTGGGGAAAGTACAGCTTCTCTAGCTGATGGCAAGAATATTTTTACGTTGAAGTCTTCTGATTACAAAATAACTCAGACTGGTGCAAACATTACTATAGCCGTTGATTTGTGGGGATACTTTACCAGCGCTACTGGTGAGATAACTAAAGGAGCAGGAAGCTTATCTTTCCAAAGAAATAATACTACTGTTGCTCAGGCAAATACAATTCTCAATACTACTGGCGGTTCATTGGCTAATTTGACTTTTTCTGGTTCTACGTTCACCACTTCCGTTCCCGAACCAGCTGCATTACTAGGCTTGGGTGCAGTAGGTGCTGTAATGGTGATGTCTCGCCGCCGCAAAACTGTCCTTCAATAGTCCTATCCTCAAATATAAACAAGTTACTTTTAGCAACTAAAAGTAACTCTAATTTATCTATTCGATCTGGCTGGAATGAAAAATTTTAGCAACCAGATCGATTTTTTTTCTGCTATCAGACTAATTGCAAAGATTGTTTCGCTTCATTTGCGATCGCTTCGACTTCATCATTAGCCAGTGTTTCTAATATAGATTTGGCTTCTGCACCACCCAAAAGAGCCAGCGCTTGTACAACTCTGTAACGCATTTGCCAGTCTGGATTGGTAGCATAAGGAGCTAACAGGGGAACTGCTTCTAAATTTCCCAATTCACCGAACGAACTAATAGCAGCAGTTTGCACTAATTCGGTTTCTGATGAGAGTGCCTCTTTGAGTAATTCAAAGGCTCGTGGATCGCCCAATGCTCCTAATGTAGCGATGATACTAAATTGTATTAGCCATTCATCAGTCTTGTAATAAACCTCCTTTAAGTCTTCAAAAGCGTCATGTAGTTGGAGTGCGCCTATACAGTCTGCTGCTGCGGCTTGTACATCTACTTCAGAGTCATGAAGCAAGCGATCGCGCAAGATATCCAAAGATAATTGTAAATCTTGTGTTCCGAGTGTATCCATTTGACTCACGGCTGAGTAACGGACACGGGAATTGCGATCGCTAATGGCTGTTTGAATCAATTCAAAGCCAACCTTAGGTTCCAGTTGGCGGATTTGATTTACTGCACGTAAGCGATCGCCTAAATCTTCAGAACTTAGCAATTGCTTAACAGACTCCGAAGTAACACTCATTTATTTATCCTTGATTTTCAAAAGTGTAAAAAATACTTAACAGTTATCAGTTATCAGGCTGTTAACTGTTAATTGATTATTCTTGACTTGCTGCCATTGCCCGAATAATATCACCACGAGTGAGGATACCAATTACTTGATCTGTACCATCAAGTACTGGCAAGCGGTGAACGCTGCGATCGTGCATGATTGTAGCGGCTTCTTTTAAAGTTTTATCAGGGGAAATTGCGATCGGGTTTTTACTCATCACCTCCCCAACGGTTTGCCCTAGTGCTTTATGTAAGTCACGTTCATAAGTAGCAGGATTTTTTAAATAGATAACGCTATCAAGAAACATAATGTACGCAGGTGGAGTAACACCAGTTTCTTGCCACATCAAATCGGTTTCTGAGATAATGCCCACCAATTTCCCGACATCATCCACAACAGGTAGTCCACTGATGTGGCGTTCTGCGAGAATTTGGATAGCTTCCTTCAGTGGAGTTTCCGCACGAACGACAATAGGATCGCGGCTCATCACATCGGCAACAGTTTTAGGCATTTATTTGTTGATACCTTTTATCAAAGTCTCTGCGCCTATTGTAGAAAATTGCGGGACTCAACCTGATGCAATTAATAGATTGTTACGGTATTGGGAATTGGGAATTGTACTGAGCGTTCACCTAGCGTCTCGGAGAGAAATCTTTGGCGCAGCCTCTTTTAGAGAAGCATTGGGCATTAAGTATTAAAAAACTCTTCCCTATTCTCAATTCCCCATTCTCCATTCCCAATTCTCAATTCCCTTTTAAAGCAGCAATAATTTGAGTATTTGCTTTCGGAAAAGTAAACTGATCCAATTCTTCCAAAGTTACCCAGCGAATTTCATCGGATTCCAAAGGTTGGGGAACACCTGTAACATGGCAGCAGTGATGCACTGTGAGGCTAACGCGCAAATTTGTATAGGTGTGGTCAATAGTAATCAGATGCTCTCCCACTTCAATTACTATTCCTAGTTCTTCGGAAATTTCCCGTTGAATACACTCTTGAATAGTTTCACCAGGCTCGATTTTACCACCAGGAAATTCCCACAAACCGCCCATTGCTCCTTCTGGACGACGGCGATCGATTAAAATTTGCTTTTGGTCATTCCAAATTACTGCAACACCAATGATTTTATGGGGCGGGAAAGAACTGGTTTCACTCATAATTGATTGACAAGAGGGGGAGATGATTAACAACAAAACTCGGCAGACTAGTTTTAACTCTGCCGAGTTTTGATTTTTTAAATTTCAACCTTAATGCGTCACTGTTTTGGATATTTTAAAAAAATCTAGCTGATAATTATTGGGAATTAGCGCCAAAGATTTCGCAGAGCCTTATTTTTAATTCTTATACCCGTGACTGTGGCTAGCAATCAGCCCAACAACAATATAGAATTTGCTAACTTTTCTATTTCTAGTCAACTTCAGTGTTGTTGGTATCTGTCCCTTGTAGGGCGAGTTCAAAATTCATTCTCTGTTCAGCATTACGTAAGAAGTAACCACTAATCATAGCAGAAGCCAAAAGCCGACCCAGACTTTCCCGACTGGTGCTGACAGTGATGCCAAAATGTTCTGAAGGTAGATTACCCAATAGTCCTGTAATATTCCGTTCCATCACCTGAAAAACTTCGGCAGATGTAGGTTTAGATAGCTGGGTAACTGTCTCTGGACTCAAGGATTTAACATACTGCCATAGTAAATCGTTGGTTTCTGATTCGCTATTGAAAAATTCTGAGACACGATTGGATGGGTTACTCATTTTTTAGCTCCTTAACTACCACTACTGGCTACGGTGCTTGTGATTTTAATACTAAATGCCTGTTTTGGATTTGACTTAGCTAGCTGTTTTGTCTTCCTGTCAACTAATGTAACAGCCTCGCTTTCTGATGGAAGTAGGTGTAACCGTACTAAAGTCAGCGTATTTTCGTCACCCTAACAAATAAAGCAAAGAGTGAGAAGTTCATTAAAACTCCTCACTCCCAATTCCTGTACAGACGCGATTAATCGCGTCTCTGTTTTTAACTCGCCAAATATTCACCCATGTTGGCTTTAGACTTGCGAAGTTTGGTTAAAGCTTCCCGCTCAATTTGCCGGACTCTTTCTCGGCTAATGTTCAGTATTTCACCGATTTTAGCCAGAGTCAGCGCTTGCCCATCAGTTAAACCAAAGCGTAGTGTGATTACTTCCCTTTGTTGCGGCGTAAGATCGCCCATGAGACGATCTAAGTCATAAGATAGGGAAGATTGCATGACAAACTCTTCTGGAGATGCTCCTGGATCTTCGAGCATTTCTCCGAGTTCAGTGTCGTAGTTATCACCCAACCGCAAATCCAAGGAAAGGGGCAAACGCGCCTTTTCTAGATACTCTCGTACTTGTTTGGGGGTTAATTCTAATTCTTGAGCTAGTTCACCAGCTGTAGGAGCGCGTCCCAACTTTTGAGACAATTGGCGCTGTGCCTTTTTAATCTTATTTAATTTTTCAGTAATATGGATAGGCAGCCGAATAGTACGAGCTTTTTCGGCTATAGCACGAGTGATAGCTTGCCGAATCCACCAATAGGCATAAGTAGAAAATCTATACCCTTTGGTAGGGTCAAACTTTTCTACGCCACGTTGCATACCAATACTACCTTCTTGGATCAAGTCCAGTAAATCGACGTTGCGCTTGATGTACTTTTTAGCAACGGAGACTACCAGGCGCAAATTGGCTTCTACCATTTTACGCTTGGCAATTTCACCATCAGCGATCGCTTCGTTCAATTCTGCTGGTTCTAACTTTGTCGCTTTGGCCCACTCTTCTAAGGTCGGTTGACGACCTAACTGGGTGGCAAGAGATTCTCTTGATTCGTGCAAAGTACAAGAACGTTGCACTTGTTTACCATAAAAAATCTCTTCCTCGTGTGTTAAGAGTGGCACACGGCCAATCTCACGCAGGTAAGTCCGCACGAGGTCTGTGGCTGTCTGAGCGGTCTTCATGGCGCTACTCTTTGGTAATGATGGGTTTGGCGGTAGGGTCATTAAGGGATAGATGCTTTGTTAGGGTGCTACCCAGTCAGACTGGGAACCCATGTATGGTTTGCAACTTACGCGCCCGATAAATTCGGCTGCTCATAATAAACAAATTTAGGCTTCTTAACTGCTAAAAGTTACAGTTATTTCCTACTTTTCACAAGTATCTACAGTTAGATAAAAGGTAGCTTCTTAAACATTTTTTTATTGGAACCTTATTAATAATTGTAACATTTATGAGAAGTTTTGGCTATATAGCGACATTAAATTTCCTGGTTTTTCCAGTTCATGCAATATCGCCCTCTCTCTAAAGGCTGACTATAAGTCAATTTCAGAAATTATTTGGTAAATATAAGCTTCCTCATATTTGCTAAGATATCTCTAATGAGAACTATAGTCATTCTCTTATAACAATTACTTAATTTTCTTGGGAATTGGGAACTGGGAATTGGGCATTGGGAATTGGGAATTGGGCATTGGGCATTAATTAAT
>NZ_JACKZS010000280.1 GCF_014222285.1 Nostoc sp. UCD121 | reverse complement strand
GGGGATAGGGAAAGTTGGAGATATTCGAGTTGACGAGTTATATCTTGGGAGATTTGTCCTTTGCGGAGATCGAAATCGTGCCATTTATCACCCCAGTGCAGTTTAAACTTCAGGCGCGTCCAGCCATCAGGCAGATGGGGGTTAGCTACTGGGCCATTTTCGGTGATTTGGATGCCACCAAATCCAAAAATTACAGCTTGCCAAATGCCACCAGCACTAGCACCATGAATTCCATCACTGGTGTTACCTCGGTTATCTTCAAGATCCACCATTAATGCGTGCAGAAATACTTCGTAAGCTTCGGTTGATTTGCTCAAATCGGAAGCTAAGATGGCGTGAACTGCTGGGCCAAGGGAAGAACCATAAGTAATATCGGTACGGGGTGCGTAGTAATCCCAGTTTGCCTGCAATGCTTTTTCGCTGTAGGGAAAATCTGCTGATTCTCGCATTAAATAAAGAAGCATCAATATATCTGGTTGTTTGATTACTTGATATTTGTTGATTTTCTCAACACCCAAGATCGGTTGCATAGAGCGATCGCGTGGTTCGTAGTCTCTTAAGTTAATATCTTCTAATTGGAAAAACCCCTCGCACTGCTCAATTAGTTCTGTTACTGGGTTATAGAGAAACAATATTTTATTGATAATATCTTGCCAGTGCGTTCGCTCTTGGACGGTAAGTTGTAGTTTTTCTTCTAATTCTCTGGCTCGTTCGGGGAATTTTTGAACCAGCCAATCATAGACTGCGATCGCTTTCTCTAAATGCCATTGCGCCATCCGGTTTGTAAAGGCGTTGTTGTGAACGAGTTCATGGTATTCATCCACCCCAATCACGCCGCGAATTTCATACTGTTGGCGCTCAGGATTGAATTCTACCCGACTCGCCCAGAAGATAGCGGTATCTAAGATAATCTCTGCGCCATACTTTTGCATCCACTCATCATCACCAGTGGTTTGCCAGTAATTCCAAGCGGCGTAGGGGATATCTGCATTGATATGAATTTCGCGATCGCGACACCAAATCCGCACGTCTTCACCATAAAAATCATTTCCGAGTGCCCAACGTGGTGTTACTTCATCTCCAGTATCAGCACTTTCCCAGGCAAACATTGCCCCTTTATAGCCGTAATGGGCCGCTTTGCGTCTAGCTCCCGGTAAGGTATGCCAACGATAACTGAGTAAGTTTCGAGCGATCGCTGGCTGGGTAAATATAAATAGGGGCAGCATAAAAATTTCTGTATCCCAAAATATATGACCGCGATAGCCAAACCCCGAAAGAGTTTTAGCAGGAATGCTCACCCTATCATCATCACGCACGCCAGCAATCAGCAGCTGAAACACATTGTAGCGAACCGCAAAAGTAGCTGTGCTATCCCCCTCAATCAGGATGTCGCTTTGCTGCCAAACCTTATCCCATGCCTGCTGATTGGCTTTTTTTAGTGTTGCGTAGTCTGGGAGGTGTGCGAGTTTTTCTTGAGAGGCTGAGACTGGGGTATCAATCTCGCGCGAGGTAAAAACTGTCACTAATTTTTCTATTGTTACGACCTGTTGCGCCTTAGCTAAGAAGGTAGTGCTTAAGGTTGGATAACCAGGTGCAGTATTGACTTGCAAAGATGCTTCAGCACCTAATATTGTCACCTTAGCAGCCATTCCGAGTTCAATTCGAGAGTGGCGGGTGCGGCGTTGCAACCAGATTCCTTGGTCTGTTTTACCCTGATCTAGTCCTTCCCAGTGATTGAAACCTTGATTTTCAGGATAGCCGTTGATACTAGCTTGAATTTCGATTAACCCATCAAAATCTATTGGCGTTAAATGGCAGCGTAGCGCCAACACGTGCGGATCTGCGAGACTGGCAAAGCGTTCAAAGCTGATGTCTATGGTGTTTCCACTAGGAGAACGCCAACGCAAAGCCCGGATGACTAATCCCTGACGGAGATCGAGTTGGCGATCGTAGCTTAATATCTCACCTTGATCGAGACGGAAGCGATCGCCATTCACAATTACTATCAAGGGTAGCCAGTCAGGGCAATTTACTAGTTCCGTGTACACCACCGGCACATCATCGTAGACACCGTTGATAAAAGTAGCTGGTAATGAATGAGGATACCCTTCCTCAAAACTACCTCTTGTTCCCAAGTATCCATTGCCAATTGTAAAGACGGTTTCTTTTGATTGCAATTGGTCAGGATCAAACTGGGTTTCGATTAATATCCAGTCTGTGTAAATAAAATGGCGAGAACGGTCTTTTGTTTGCATAAAGTGGGGAGTAGGGAATTGGGAATTGGGAATTGGAAAATTTGATTCAAAGGTGGATGAACGGAGTTCAAAGGTGGATTGACGGAGTTCAGAGGTGGATGAACGGAGTTCAGAGGTGGATTAACGGAGTTCAGAGGTGGATTGACGGAGTTCAGAGGTGGATTGACGGAGTTCAGAGGTGGATGAACGGAGTTCAAAGGTGGATTAACGGAGTTCAGAAGTGGATTAACGGAGTTCAGAAGTGGATTAACGGAGTTCAGAGGTGGATTAACGGAGTTCAGAGGTGGATGAATAAGTACTTTGAGCCTAATGCTTCAAGTTTTAACACCTCCTGATAGACTCAAAATCTCCATTCAGTCATAATTACGAATTACGTTAGCGTAGCGGTAGCGAGTCCGCGAACGTCATTACGAATTACGACTTAGCCCGCGTGTGCTTTTCTAAAATCTTTTCGGCTCTAGGTTTATAAATAAGATGGAATAATGTTTCCATATAGCGATCTCTCGCTTCGTTATTTTCTGGCGCAACAAAGTTCCAAAAAGTAAACATTTTTGCCAGTAGTAGTAATTGATTACTATGTAAATGCCAATTGTATCGGTTATGAACTCGCTGGCTCATCCATTCTGAGACTTCGTACCAATGTTCAGGATGAGTATTGCATTGTTCAATAAAATCTAAAATTTTCTTTGCTGTTTCTCCTAAATCTGTAGGATTAACATTAAATTCCTCCTCTTGGTTTTCGATAATTTCTAAAGAACCGCCAAATTGAGTAGCAAAAGTTGGCAAGCCAGAAATCATCGCTTCCAAAATGCTCCGCCCAAAGGATTCAAACCGGGCAAAGTGGACAGAAATTCCCTGACAATCTGCAACTACTCGGTAGGCTTCACCAAGGTTGTTGCTAGGAATACGCATTCCCAGCCAGCGAATTTTACTATCGAGATGATATTGATCAATAATATTGTGGAGTTTTTGGATTTCTTCTGCTTCTTCTGGGTTTGTAGCTTCATCAGGATGCAGTTTACTACTCAAGAGGATCAGGTTACAATGCTCTTGCAACCTCTGACTTTGACCAAAACACTCAGCTAATCCCGCAAGGTTTTTGATTGAACTGATGGAACTAACGGAAAAGATTGGTCGCTTATTAGGGCTATCTAAATGACCCAATATTTGAGGATCTTCGCGGGTAAAAAGTAAGTCGTGAATTTCTGTACAAAGGTTAGAATCTCGGTTTTCTTTCTGGCTATAAGGAAAGAAAATACTTTCATTTACTCCCGGTGGTACTAAGTTGAATTTGGGACTAAATAAATCAATCCCATCAACTACGTGATACAACTGCGGCATAGTAAAGCATTTATACGATTCGTATTGACCTATGGTGTCTGGTGTACCGACAATTTCTTGATAGGAGGATGTGATGATGAAGTCGGCTGCATTCATGCTAATTAAATCAGCAGTGAATTGTGCAGAAAAGTGGTATTGATTTTCTAAATCTTGCCAATATAAATTACTAAATAGATATTTAGGTTTTTCTAAAGAATGGGCAATATTGCACTGGGTAACTTTCATCCGGCGAGATAAAAGAGAAGCCACTAAGTTACCGTCGCTGTAATTGCCAACAAGAAGATTAGGTTTACCTTTGAATTGAGTTAGTAATTCTTTTTCTGCATCTAAAGCAAATTGTTCTAAGTAAGGCCAAATGTCAAATTTAGAAATCCAATTGTTAGTAATTTCTGGATTGAATTCACCAAAAGGAACGCGCAATATCCAAGCATTTTCAGTATCTTCGACTTTTTCTAGGGGCAGGTAGCAAAATGTCCCTTCACAGTTAGGAATTAGTCGGGTGAGAATAATTACATGGGGTTTGATACCTAGCTGGTCTAGTCCGGCAAGTTTGATTTGTTCGCGCAGTTCGTTTTCTAAGCTGCGAGCTTGTTCTAGGACGTAGATAACTTGACTGAGTGTTTCATCTCTTCCGACAACATCTTCCTGTCCAACCCAGCCGTGGATGGAAATGAGGACGACGCGAAAAACGGCGGGGACGCGGGCCACAAATGCTTCTAATATGCCCGGTTCTGGAGAGTAAATCAGTCGGTCGAGGAGTTCTAGGGTTTCGGAGACTCGCCCCGCAGTGTTACCCCAACCTGGCTCAAAGCCGAGTTCTTCGAGGTCTAAGCGGAATTTTTCATAAGGTTCATGAGGCGATCGCTCATTCAGCAATTTGAGAGCTAATTTAATTTGTTTGGCTAAATGAATACCGGAGGGAATGCGATCGCTCAACAGCAGCCGTATCCCATCGTGTTGTAGCCCCTGTAATGCTTGAAACAGCATTTCTACCCAATATTCAGGGTCAGCCAACAATTGATTGCACAGGTAACGGTTAAGGTAGGCTAAACCTTGACCAATATTTCTAGGGTCGTCGATTCTTGGAGAATCCTCGTAAAAAGGGTGAAGGTCGATTTCGAGGATACCGGGTTGGTAACGGTTTACTAAGCGATCTCTTACATCTAATAACGCTTGTTGCGTCATCTGCTCAAAGCTATCCAAATTGGCTGTCAATCGCCAAACTTCCTGGTTAGCAATCTTGGGCCGAATCACGAACCAGGTACTTTCCTCTTCGATAATTATTTCATGAGTGTAATGTATCAGTTTGCCAATAGAAGAAGAGTGGTAAAAATAGGCTGGCTTTTGGGATTGATGACAGTAATCGGCAAAAGCTTGCAAAATCTCATTTCTTAGTAAGTAACGCTTACCTGAAGCACTCAACGTATAAATCAACTGATGCAGAACAGTTTTTTCATCACCGTTGAAGACAGCTTGAACTAGTTCATACATGATGACGAATTCCAATACTTTAGCTAGTCCACGACCTCATTCTTCTCTCCAGTCTCCGGTTCCGTGAGGTACATTTCCCACCTAATAGTAGGTAACTATGAAGACCACGCGCTTCTAGCTATGGGATGAAACCTTGCGAGGACTTCAAATCTATGGGATGAGGGAGTTAGTCATTAGTCATTTGTGAGCAGAGAAGAACTTTTGTTTGATCCCATACCCAATGCCCAATACCCAATTCAAAAAACTGCCAATTTGGCCAGAGTAACAGCAAAGACAGATTATTCTATGTATAGTAGTTAGTTCTCAATCAGGCATAAAACACTATTCTCGATCAAGCAATACAGCCAAATTTGAGCGATCACTAGTAGAAAATTACTTCATAAATAAGTTAAATCCAGCAAGTTTTAGCATAATCAAACCAAATGTGTAAGCAGATTAAAGGCTGGTAAAACAGTCACTGCTAAAATTATCATCCGTCGTCGTTGTATTGCAGACATACTACTCAGCCCAATTCAAGCAGCAGCTTATGGTGGCATAAACTGATACACCTCGATTTAGATAACTTACATCAGGTTAGCTATGAACTACCACATTTCTTCTTCTGGGAAAAATTTTCACAAAGCCATTAGTCCAGAACAATTAGAGCAAGTTATGGAAGCCATTAGTGATGGTCGATATTCCTGGGCTTGTGTACTAATTTTGCGTTTCGTTGGTTACAATCCACTCCACTTCATTCCCCAACGAACTTACAGCCGTTTAATTAAAGACAACAGCCAGGTTTCAAATTCGTCTACATCTACAACAAATCAGACCCAAGCAAATATCAAATCTTCTGTGACTAGCTCTAGTGGTCAAGCTTCTTCTCAGGTTTTAAATATGCTGAAAAATTTAAATTATTGAAGAAGAATTTCGAATTCAGGAATTATAGCGGTTATGAGTTGAGTGCAATACAGAGCTAACCCCCAGCCCCTTCCCTTATAGGGAAGGGGAGTAAAATTTAAAACCTCTCTCCTTTTAAGAGAGAGGTTTGGAGAGAGGTCAAACTGTATTGCTTCCATTCGAGAACCGCAATAGGAATTAAGAGAATAGAGAATTCATATCCATCACTGATAATGTAGCGCTAGCGAGTCTGTGAGGGATTTTGTACATAATTAATTCTGTTAGCGGATAGCTAGGATTTAGCACATTTTGACTCCTAAATCCTGAATTATTTCTATTAAAAATCAATTTAATTGATAACTATATTAAGCCTAAAGTAATAACTTTTTGCAGGGCTTTTTCAAAAGTTATGCCCTGTTTGATAGCGATATACAACAAGACTATTGCAGCAGAACGAATTGAATTATCGCAATGTATCAGAGTCGGCTTGGGTAATTCAGCGATCGCTTGATATATTTGGAGCATACTTTGATGATTAATGTCTTCATTTTTTGTCGGGAAATTTACGTAGTACAATCCCAAAAACTCAGTCTTTTGCTGTTCGTCAGCCAATAAGCCTGCTTCATCGGGTAAACGTAAGTTCAATACAGACTTATAACCCTCATCAGCTATTTGTTTGAGCTGGTCTAGTGTAATTTGTCCAGCGATCGCTAACTGATCGTTAATCTTCCTAACAATATTCATTAGCTACATTTATCCCATTTTATCAATGTTGGCTACCCTCTAAATTTAAGAAAACAATTTGAGGAACTTGTGAGGAATAGGGCATTGGGCAAAACAGTGCTGAGTGAAGAGGTACTAATTCTCCCCCTGCCCTCATAACTCTACACTGCCTCTAAATAAGTTGTGTAAACTTTTCAATAATTCTTTGGCCGTATAGGGTTTTGATAAAACTGCTTTCACATTAGCATCAGAAGCTTGAGCAAAGATTTCCATTGAGTTCAGTCCGCTACAGGCAATAATTTGAACCTGGTTGTTCATTTTTTGCAGGGTGCGAATAGCGGTGATTCCGTCCATCTCCGGCATCATTATATCCATCAACACGGCATTGATTTGATGCTTGTATTGGGCATAGAGTGCGATCGCTTCTATGCCATTACTGGCAGCTAGTATTTTATAGTTATAGTTTTCTAAAATGATTGCAGCAATCTCCCGAATTTGTGCTTCATCATCTACAACTAAAATCAATTCTCCCTCTCCTGGAACGACATCCAGGTCTTCTATCTTGAACGCTTGAGTTGCTTCCACTGCTGGTAAAAACAGGTCAAATTTACTGCCTTTACCAACATTAGTAGACACTTTGATAAAACCAGCATGACTTTTAATGATGCCTAGTACTGTTGAAAGTCCGAGCCCTGTACCTGTGTTGATTTCTTTTGTAGTGAAAAATGGCTCAAAAATTCTATCTAATATTTCTGGCGGTATCCCAACTCCGTTATCGGCAACGGTAATCATAATGTAATGCCCAACTTGGGCATCGAGATTCATTCTGGTGTAAGCTTCATCAATAAACTTATTTTCTACAGAAATTGTGATCTTGCCACCATCTGGTAAAGCATCGCGAGCATTTACTACCAGATTCATCAACACTTGATGCAGCTGTGTGGTGTCCCCAGTAATAGGCCAAGTGTCTTCTGGGATAATCGTGGACAATTCAATAGATTTGGGAAATGTTTCTTTAACGATTTGGATAATTTCTGAAATCAGATACTTAACTTGGATAATTATCCGCTCTCCTTTATATCCTCGCGCAAATGACAAGACTTGCTTCACCAAAGCTGCTCCACGTTGGGCGTTGCTTTCTACAAGTGCTAGCAGTTGCCCAAACCGCTCTTCGTCTTGGAAAAATTTTCCTTGGATCAATTGGGCTGCTGCCAAAATTGGTGTCAATATATTGTTTAAGTCGTGGGCAATACCACCTGCAAGGATACCAATACTCTCCAATCTTTGAGCGCGAAAGAACTGTTCTTCAAGTTGTTTCTTTTCGGTGATGTCAGTGTCAACACTCAGGATAGATTTCAATACTGCTCGGTTAAGGGAAAATAGATAGTGGAATAAATCATAATTTGTTCGCGTGTGGC
>NZ_JACKZS010000279.1 GCF_014222285.1 Nostoc sp. UCD121 | reverse complement strand
TCTGCATATACAGATGACTCAGCCAAAATAGATTGTGATCAAGAAATTGTTGGCGAAGTTTCCGCAGTGGGGAATTGTGATTGTGGATGGGGTTTTGGTTGATTGGGATGCTAAAGTAAAATAATGCTAGAAAGGTCAGAAAAACTCAAAGAAGTCTGTATAGACTCTGACCAACCCTCAGTCACACCCAACAACAACTTATGACTAGAGCGATAAATCGACAGTTTCTATTAGCTGCTCGTCCCGTTGGTGACATTAAAGAAAGCGATTTTGAGTACCGAGAAGAGCCAATCCCCAGCCCAAAAGATGATGAGGTGCTGGTACGTGTTATATATCTGTCACTAGATCCTACCAATCGGATCTGGATGAGCGATATAGAGCAGTATATGCCTCCTGTTAAAATTGGGGAAGTTATGCGTGGCGGTATTATAGGTGTCGTTGAAGAGTCCAAAAATCCCGATTTTAAAAAGGGAGATTTAGTATCAGGGATGCTAGGCTGGCAAGATTACGCGATCGCCCTTGGAAACAGTGGCTTTTCGCTGACGCGATTACCCGATCCTCTGCCTTGTCCGCTCAACGCATTTACCGGGCCATTGGGAGCTACTGGTTTTACAGCTTATTTTGGGTTATTAGATATAGGACAGCCAAAAGTTGGAGAAACTGTGGTCGTTTCAGCCGCAGCAGGAGCAGTTGGTTCCATTGTTGGACAAATTGCCAAGATTAAGGGTTGTCGGGTAGTTGGTATAACTGGCAGTGATGAAAAGTGCCGTTGGCTTACAGAAGAACTTGGCTTTGATGCAGCAATTAACTATAAAGCTGGAGATTTAGAAAAAGCATTAGCTGAAGCTTGTCCTAATGGAATCGATGTGTATTTTGACAATGTTGGCGGAATAATCCTTGATGCCGTCCTAACCAAAATTAATCTACGTGCCCGTCTGCCTTTATGCGGTTTAATCTCAACTTATAATGCTTCAAAGCCTGTTCCTGGCCCATATAATTATAGCCAAATTCTCATGAAACGCGCTCTCGTCCAGGGATTTATTATATTGGATTATATTCCCCGATTTCATGAAGCGATAGCGGAGATTGGAAAGTGGCTAAACCAGGGGAAAATTAAATATAATATTGAGATTGTCGAAGGCTTGGAAAATGCACCCAAGGCGATCCTAAAACTTTTCGACGGTAACAAAAAGGGAAAACTAGTTATTAAAGTCTCAAATGAACCTACCTGAAAAATTTATGGCAATATTCACTTATTTTTTTAAATTTCAACGATAAAAAATTCCCACAAAACTACTATTAAAGAAGCTTTATGGGAATTCGCTTACAAATGTCGCCAAAAGTTCTTACTGATAGTCTTGAGACTGACAACCTTGGGTTCTGCTGTCGCTTCAGGGGCATGACCAACAACCACCGCAGCAACTTGTGGCGCAGGTGTCGCTAGCAGGGAATTGAGTAACTCTTGCTGATAGTCAATATCTGCTACTGTGCGGTAAACTCTGTGATAATCTATCTGCATCCCTAAAGGTGTTGGGACAATTTTCAAATACTCATTTAGGGCGCTAATGTAGCCATCGTGAAAAATCCTATTAGCAATAGAAGGACGGATAATATTCAATAATTGAATAGCTCGTCTAATGTCTGCAACACTACGGCTAGCACCAATCTCTGGCTGGCTTTCACGGTAGCCCTTGCCTTTCTTTTCTGCTACCAGATTATGAAATTTAGTAATGGCTCTCTGATGATTACCTAATGTGTTTGCAGTTCATCGCTAAAAAGTAAGGTGCGAGTTGCACGACTTGTACCCTAATATAGATGCACTCTTGAATTTAGAGTAGTAAGTAAGAGTGATATCAGTTATTGCAAACATTACTATGACTAACTCTCAGCCTCCACTGCCTCAACCCGAACTCGAAAGAGCAGGAATTACATTTGAGCAGTATGAAAAATTTACT
The DNA here is from genome assembly GCF_014222285.1 of Nostoc sp. UCD121. Classification (GTDB taxonomy): domain Bacteria; phylum Cyanobacteriota; class Cyanobacteriia; order Cyanobacteriales; family Nostocaceae; genus Nostoc. Next base: position 6,177 of record NZ_JACKZS010000279.1, on the reverse strand, counting down.
CCAGAAAAGTTGGAACTCTGGGACGGATACCTGGGCTATGGTGGGCAAAATCAACTTGGGTTTCATTTGGCTGTTTTGAGAAATATGGGGCTACTGACAGCAATTCGTCACACAGAATTGTCACTGTGGATAGAAGCCCTAGACCGTCATCTAAAAGAAAAACTAGAAACCGTCAGCGCTCAACCTGAAGTAGCCCAAGCTTTGCTTAATCGCCTAAATCGAGCAATGTCAGATTTGGCAGCAGTGGCAGAGTATTTGGAGGGATAGCAATACAAAAGATATTTTGGCTTACTAGGCAGTAAGTATTTTGCACTGATGTGATATAAACGTTACACAGCAACTTGAATTAAGCTAGTATTCTCCTCAAGAATATTTATTTCATCAAGAGATAGTATTTTTTGTTGCATTTGTTGCAGGTCACTCAGCACGATTTTGGCATCCTCAGTATTAAACTTATAATACTCAGTTAAACTGCCGATGGGATAATTAAAGCCTTGATAGCGGTGTTTAAAATACAGTTCAACATTACCTCTATGCTCCCAAGTTCCTAATACTTTAATAGCAGCACTTGAATAATAAGCAAGTAAATCAATTTTCACCTCTGCCACTCGCTTGATAACGGGTCTAGTAGTTACTCCTATTTTGTAGATAATTCCAATATTAGTTTCAATCTCTAAAAAATACAGTCTAGAAGATAGAATACGTTGAAGTTGAGCGCGATACAGCTTCAAATCAGTAAGTCGGTATCCTAAATCTGGAGCGTTTTTGTATTCGGCGTGTTTAAAAGCTAGCTCCAGTTTCAGCAGTTTTTTAAGTAATAGCGGCTCTTGCACATCGTTGAATTGCCTGAACTCTAGCACCCCGGCAGGAATTTTACCCAAATCACTAAATTCATATTCTCTTGGGGTTATGTATAGGTTTTTTCTCAACATTCCTGCTTTTATCAACCCTGGAGTAACTAAGTAGGAACTGATAGGATAATTTTTGACTCCGTACTCCTCCCAGAGGAGTTTTAACTGTGCTAAATCCTTGCCGGATAACTGAACATTAAAATTATCATACAGTGGTAGAGTTGGAAATTCTCGGTTAGCTATAGGGCGACAAGTTTGGTCATTATGAGCAAAATGATGCTCTTTTACCTTGCCTTTTTTAGCCGTTAGACCACCATCACAATAAGGACACTTAAGTAAAGTCTTTCCCCTGTTGATATCTTCAATACATATCAAGATACCTTCTTCATTTACACCAAATTTTAGCCACATCGTCAGATCATTATTGAATAATTAAACTTGCTCTTACAAGTGTGCTTCAACTTTTCAAAAATGTATCTATCTTCTGGGCTAGGTAATGTTGATTTGAAGAATGTAAGTGCGATGGAATCAAGCGGGCATTGAGCCGAGATATGTGTTTTTTGCTGCGAGATGACCTCAAAAGGCATAATTTCTCGCTACCAAACACGAATTTTTTGTTCCTACTGTATCAAATTATCAAGACTATACAGGGCAAGGCTTTTTCGACCTGGAATGCAGGTTTTTGGATGATTCAATTTAGAGCGTTCGCTCTTTCTTACTTCCTTGCGCTTAATGCCTGTTGACTCAGTTGCATCACAATATTTTGGGGTAATGGGTCTATGACAGCATCAGTAGGCAGTGATTGGATAAAAGCTGTTACCTCTTCCCCAGTTTTATATTTCCCTTCACTCCAAGCATCAGCAATCTGTTTCGCTACCCGGTCAGCATCATCAGGGTTCGCATGGGCGGTAATACATTGAATATCATTACCAGTAAAGGATATCCATGTCTGCCAAAGTCCCGTAACTGGATGCTGAACAATCCCTGTGGTCAGTTCATTGTCCTCAAGTACTGATTTTTTCTGACGGCGACCAAATCCTTTAAACATGATTTTCTTCAGTAAACGCTATCTTTTCAGAATGCCCAAAATAAATGCAGCGATGCCTGCGGCGGGCTACGCCTACGCTCTAGTAAGCTGCTAACAGTTTAACTCCATCGAGTTGTGGAGGATAATCTACTGGTTTGTACATTCCCATTAATCACCTTGGAACCCAAGCAGCTAAATTTATTTTCTGATTTGACCGTCACACCAGCACGCAGAGCAGAAACACTGTTAATGAGCCTTGAGGCGCTGTTGAAGTGGAAATGAAATCTCAGATTTTTGAATATCAGCATTATGTGAGAGAGAACAAACCACCACAGCAGACGGCATTATTTGACCTTACCCCTAAGCACTGCGACCCAGACCAAATTGATCCATTCTTGCTGCGGCTTGTGCCAATGTCGTTTTATCGGATGCCAGCAAACAGCCCAGGTGATGCGTGTCTCTATTTCATCATTGACTCGGCGGCTGGTTTGATTTTGTATGTGGGGGAAACCTGCCGTAGTAACAAGCGATGGCAGGGTATACACGCCTGTAAAGATTACATCGCCAGCTACCAGGATTTACATTATCGCTATGGGTTACTCTCCAGCATTCAACGCCGCATTTTGGTGGGATGCTCCGGTTGATCGACGCGCACGGCAAGAGTTGGAGTTGAGCCTTATTCTGAAATGGCGCAGTCCATTTAATAAGGAGAACTGGGAACGGTGGGGCCAGCCTTTTGGGTAGGGTGGCTTACTTATGCTTTATGGCGCTACTTTCTCCCGAAACTGTTTCCCAGCAGAGAACGCAGGCACTTTGGTTGCCGGAATTGTCATTGGCTCATTGGTTTTGGGATTACGCCCCTCGCGCTCTGAGCGATCACGTCGCTCAAATGACCCAAACCCTATGAGCGTTACCTTTTCACCATTGGCTACAGCTTCGGTAACAACTCACAAAAAAGCACTGATTACTTCATCGGCTTGCTTTTTTGTGATGTTGGTCTTTGCTGCTACAGCATCCACTAGTTCACCTTTGTTCATAAATCACTTTGAATCATTGCAAGTAATCGAAATCTAGCATTACCATCTCTGATTGGTAAAGGGTAAAAAGAAATGAATTTACATTAATTACTTAAGAATCAATATCAATACAAATCACTGTAACGTATGGATTAATTATTGATTCAGGTACATCAATTGTTAATTCTCCTAACGGATTGGGATTAAGAATAGAATCTATAATTGCACAGCGACTTGTGTAGGTTAGTGCTGTGCCGTCAGCAAGAACAAACACCGATTTTACTCGTTTTATTGGTACACCCCTAACTGATATTGTCTCGTAAGGTTTCATTAAGAGGTGTAGATAAATGCGATTTTCCTTACGAGTTGAGGGGCCATAAAATTGCCAGGGTTCTAATCCTGGGGTTGTATCCAGTATACTTTCACAGTGACTCTCCATCCAATCTGCTATATCTTTGAGACGCTCTAACTGCTCAGGAGGAATTTGTCCATTACCCATTGGACTAACATTAAGCAAGAGGTTGCCTCCTTTACTAGCTATTTCGCAGATTGTATGAATCAATTGACGAGACGATTTGAAGTTGCAATCATCTGAATTGTATCCCCAACTCTCGTTAATAGTCAGACAGGTTTCCCAAGGATGAGCAGGTGGGTGAGGAGGAATAAACTGCTCAGGAGTTTCAAAGTCTCCACAATTGGGTAGGCGATCGTTAATGAGAATATTAGGTTGTAAATCACGAATCATTTTTGCTAATTTTTGAGCCTGCCATTGCTCTGGAGTGCGTTCCCAACTTCCATCAAACCAAATGATGTCAATTTGACCATAGTTGGTCAATAATTCTCGTATCTGATTGAACATAAATTGGATATATCGCTCCCACTGTCGCGCTGTCGGTTGAGGGAGTTGGTCAAAGCGATAAGGTTTATCTGCCTCTCTCCAAGCCGGATAGTCAGGATGATGCCAGTCACTAAGCGAAAAATAAAGACCAATACGCAATCCTACAGAGCGCATCGCTTCGACATATTCACGTACAATATCTTTTTTGTAAGGTGCAGATGCAATTGAAAAGTCTGATTCTTTGGTATGGAATAGGGCAAAACCATTATGATGCTTGGCTGTTAATATCGCATATTTCATTCCGAGACTTTTTGCTAAATCTGCCCATTCTTGAGGATTGTATTGCTGTGGATTGAAAGTATTAGCTGTGTAGTGATATTTATCAACTGGTATATCTTTGCAAAAAGGTAGGCTGAATACACCCCCAACTAACGGCCAAGATAACTCACATCCAATTTGAGAACTATGTCCCCAATGAATAAACATCCCCAATCGAGCTGTGTCAAACCAGTTATTCATCATGGTGAAATTTGGCAATAATTCTGCAAAAGAGAAGGAGAAATAGCTCCCAAGAGCATCTTAGTACATATACAGGTTTTGGTTGTTATTATTTGTTGGCAAAGGTGAAAATGCGACACCGAATAGCCCGCCGCAAGCATCGCTCTCGCAAGCGGGGCTATGGGCTGGGGGCGATCGCGGGAGCATCCTCTCTACGAGACACTACTCGCGTTCGTTTGAATGCTGCAAATAGCACGTTTGCCTCTGCAAGATAGAGGCAGCGATTGTCTACGGCAGATCGTATATATCTAATTAGGGGGTTTTGGGTTTGATGAACTTGAGCTTCTTGCTTAGGCTATTTGAACCGCAGGCATCGCTGCCAGTACGCTTGCTCTCAAGAAGCTCAAGCTGGTTTGCAGCGATAAAATCAGAAGAAACAACCGTTTTAAAATTACAAAAAGCTACAAACTTAAGTAATAAGGATTAGCACAGAATGAATGACCAGCAATTATTTAATGAGCGTCTGGTTGTGTTGGCGACAATGCACCAAAAAGAAAAGGTAATTGCTCCACTATTAGAACAAGAGTTAGGCATAAAAATTATAGTACCACAGGATTTTAATACTGATATTTTTGGCACATTTACTAGAGAAGTAGAACGTCCGGGAACACAAATTGCCGCAGCTAAATTAAAAGCAGAGAAAGCTTTAGAATTAACACAAGAAAATTTAGCGGTCGCCAGCGAAGGTAGTTTTACACCCCATCCATTTGTTCCTTACATTTACTGTAATAGAGAAATAGTTGTTTTCGTAGATAAAATCAATAATCTAGAAATTATTGGTGAGGAAATTTCTACAGATACTAACTTTAATCATCAAATTATAACAACTTTAGACGAAGCATATATTTTTGCTAAGAAAGTTGGTTTTCCAGAACATGGATTAGTTGTCTGGTTTGAAAACTTAGAGAATAGATGTAATCAGATAACGAAAGGTATTACAAAAGAAATAGATTTGATAAAATCAGTTGATTTTGCATTGCATAATTCCCCAGATAGTCAGGTAAATATTGAGACAGATATGCGGGCGATGTATAATCCCACTCGGATGAAAAATATTGCAAAAGCTACCCATAATTTACTCAATAAAATTAGCAGTCGTTGCCCCAAATGTAATATCCCTGGTTTTAAAATAACTGAAATAATTCAAGGATTACCCTGTGATTTTTGTCAGTTCCCAACCACCTTACCACTAACCGCAATTTATCAATGTAAAAAATGTGGGTTTAATCAAGAAAAACTATTTCCTAATGGTATAGAATTTGCGAATCCAGCCCAATGTATGTACTGTAATCCGTAGGGTCACAAATGAGCGAAATCCTTCTTGTAGTAGATATGCAAAATGGTTTTATGCCTGAGAAATGCAGACATATTATTCCTACTGTCATTAAACTAATTGAGCGTTTTTTAGAGGCTGGTAAACTCGTTGGATTTACAAAATTTATCAATACGGCTGACAGTAATTATGTGAAGCTAATTCATTGGTCAAGCTTGATACATGAACCAGAAACGAGCATTATTGATGAACTTCAGCCATATATACATAATATTTTTGATAAACCTTATTACTCTGCATTTACGGAAAATTTTTCGAGTTTTATTTTGATTAATCAAATCAGTAAAATATATCTTTGTGGAGTTGAAACTGATAGCTGTATTTTCAAGACAGCAATTGACTCTTTTGAGCGCGGTATTGAACCAGTAATTATCGAGGATGCTTGCTTTAGTGCTGGTGGTCAGCAAGCGCATGATGCAGGTATTTTCTTACTCAAACGTAATATCGGAAAAAACCAAATCCAGATGAGTGATGAGGCAATACTGCTCGGTTAAGGAGAAATAGAGGGTAAAACAAAGAAAATAGTGTTCGCGGATGATTGACGCGAATAAAAT
>NZ_JACKZS010000278.1 GCF_014222285.1 Nostoc sp. UCD121 | reverse complement strand
CTCAACTTGGTGGTCAATCTTTTACTCCTGAGTAGCATTTCTTCTAACTCCCGAAAAAATGGGCGAACCGGGAGTAACAGGATAGTCTCTATCAATTCTACAATTTGCTTCCTGGTTGCTTCATCTGCTAGTTGTTGCCTTGCTTGTAAAATCAATTCTCTACCCTTGTCAACGGCTGTCTCTTCTCTTTCGATGATTAATTTAACGATCGCAACTTGAAGTGAGTTCTCCGTCGTATCTAATTCATCTAGATAAATGCGTTGCACTTGTGAACTGTTTAGCAGCGATTGATACGGTAGTTGATCGCTTGGATCTAAACTTCGTTGTGGATAGATGACGACAGCACGCCAAAAATTGACTGATTCGTTTTGACGCAAGTAAAGAAAAATTTCGGCAAAGAAGCGTCTATAAAAAGTCGGGTCTAATTGAAACTGGACTTCAACAAAGTAGAGTGGTTGGTTTGTGGTTTCAGTTGTGGGCATGAATACCCCATCAATTCTAAAAGCCGTTTCTTTTAGTTCGACTGAAACAAATTGATATGCGTTGACGTTGATAGTATTATCGCCAATTATTGCAAAAAATATGCTAGGGAAAGATTGAAATAAGCTATAAAATATTTTGTCAGTTTGCACTTGGATTTAGTCAAGCGGAAATTGGATATTCAAAGTTTATCAAAATAGCGTATACGCGTCTGATTACGCATTAAAAAAAGCAGATAGTAACCATCATCTGCTTGAATTTAAAAAACCATTATCTCATTTACTTAGATACCAACTGATTAACTGGAGCAATCCCAGCCAAATCTAAAATTGGTGCGATCGCATCTTCCCGCTTTACTGCCATCAGATGGACACCTTGACACAATTGCCGTGCTATCTGCACTTGTTCGGCGGCAATTTTTATCCCTTCCTCAAAAGGCTCTTTGGCTTTTGCCAATCTATCAATAATATGTTGGGGAATATTGACACCCGGAACACATCTATTAATAAACTGAGCATTTTTTGCCGATTTCAACAGAAAAATTCCTGCCAAAATCGGTTTTTTATAGCCAGATGCAATGGTATCCATAAACTTTTCTAGGACATCAAAATCGGTAATCAACTGACTTTGAAAAAATTGCGCTCCGGCTTCGATTTTGCGTTCAAATCGACTTTGTAAACCCGACCAACTCTTACATTGCGGATCTACTGCTGCGCCAACAAATAAATCTAGCGCTCCATCAGTCAAAGGTTTTTCGTTGCAATCAACGCCTTGATTCATCTTTCGAATTAGTTGCAGCAGTCGCACCGCTTCTAAGTCAAACACTGCTTTGGCATCTGGATGATCGCCTGCTTTTACTGGGTCGCCAGTCAAAGCTAAAATATTACGGATACCTAAAGCATGAGCGCCCATTAAATCTGCTTGTAAAGCAATGCGGTTGCGATCGCGGCAAGCAACTTGACAGATCGGCTCTATACCATTTTGTGACAAAATCACCGACGCGATTAACGAAGACATCCGTAACACTGCGCGGCTACCATCAGTAACATTGACAGCATGAACCCTTCCCTTAAGAGTCGCCGCCATTTGAATCATGTGCGCTGGATTTCCCCCTTTCGGGGGTGCTACCTCGGCGGTAACTAGAAATTCACCTGCTTGTACAGCTCTACGGAAGGCTGTGGGGCTATGGGTGTGATACATAAAATTAAGAATTTCAATTTCTTAAATGGTATAGCAAATCACACCTAAAAGCGAAAGCTTAGAGAGGAAGCGAGTAGCCTAAAGCAGCTTTTACTTGTGATAAAGTTTGATTTGCGATCGCTCTAGCTTTTTCCCCTCCATCCCGTAATACAGACTCCAAATAGCTTTTATCTGTCGTTACCGAGTTATATTTTTCTTGGATTGGTTTCAAGGACTCAATAATTGTGTCTGTCAACAATGGCTTGAATTGTCCCCAGCCCATATCTTGGCACTCAACTGCTACATCTTCCTTTCTCTTCCCAGAAAGCAATGTATACAGCGTCAACAAATTATTACACTCTGGGCGCGCTGGATCGTCGAAAGTCAGCCCACGAATCGGATCGGTTTTACAACGCTTAATTTTGTATTGAATCTGTTCGGGTGAATCTAGCAAACTGATTCGGCTTAACTCCGAAGGATCGGACTTTGACATTTTGCGTGTACCATCCGCTAAACTCATCACCCTTGCCCCTTCCTTACGAATCAAAGGGTCTGGTAACTTTAGAACTGGTTGATCTGGTTTACCAAATTGGTGATTTAACCGAGCTGCAATATCCCTTGTCAATTCCAAGTGTTGCTTTTGGTCTTCACCCACTGGTACTTTATCCGCTTGGTAAAGTAAAATATCAGCCGCCATCAAAACTGGGTAATCCAACAAACCTGCACTCACATTTTCTCCCTGCTTAACAGCTTTTTCCTTAAACTGGATCATGTCTTGCAGCCAGTTTAGAGGTGTAATGCAGTTGAGCAACCAGGTGAGTTCACTGTGGGCTGAAACGTGAGATTGTACAAAGATGGTGGAGTGATTTAAATCAAGACCACAAGCTAGATAAAGAGCAGCAAGAGTGTAGGTATCAGCTGCCAACTGTTTCGGGTCGTGTGGCACTGTAATCGCGTGCAAATCAGCCACAAAGAGGTAATTTTCGTATTCGCTCTGACCTTCTACCCAGTTGCGAATGGCTCCTAAGTAGTTACCTAGATGGTAATTGCCCGTTGGTTGAACTCCAGAAAGAACACGTTGCTTGCCCATAAATTTCAACTAAGTTATCTCAAATCTGCGCTAATAAAGTGGCGATGTCTGGTGAAAAGTCGCTTCTCTTCTGTGCGAGAAGCTGTACCAACGCCAACGCGCCTACGCAAAACTCATTTAATTTTGACATTTTCCAGCGCAACTCGCCGTTGAAATATGGGAGTGAGAACAATGCAATTTTGTGAGAGCATCGTAAAGACAGCAGGGAACCAGGGAGCAGGGGGAATGGAAAAAGAACCAATTATCGGACAGAAATTCATTCTGTAGCTTGCTTCCCTGAAAGGATATTCTGATTCCACATTCTTGAATTCTGTTTTAATAAAGTCGAGCTTACTTAATTTTGTAATTCTCGATGATAGTGCAAGGAACAGACTTTTCTCCCGACCAATCGGTAAAAGTATCTTCATTTTTGTAATGCCTTGGTGTTTGCATAAGCAAGTTCCAAGCATCTTTGGCATCCAATAAATTTAAACGCTCAGGATAGTGTATCTTTAATAATTCTTGCACTAGGGGATAATAGTCAGAGTTGATTCCTGGAAAAATATGGTGTTCTGTATGATAAGAAAAATTTAAATGCAATTTGTCAACTATTTTAGGAACACGCAGAGAAATACTATTAATCAGTGGATCATTGACACTTGTCATCTGACAAAGCATGTGGTTTGTATAGATGTAAAATATTGCTCCAGCATAACCAATTCCAATCGGCAAAAAGTAACTCAACGCGATTTTTAGGAAATTAAATTGTAAATACGTCAAGATACTCAAATGAATCATGACAATTACAAAAAGTTCACCCGCAATTAACCAACGTTCTTTAGTTTTAACTGTAAAAGCAGCAGGAACAAAACTTACAGATTCACTATTAAAAAATAGCACTGAGGTCAGATTTCGAAGATTATGTGTTCCCCATGCGGTTGCCATTCCTACTATTAAACTGATAGGATTAACTTCCGCAGAGGGTACGCATACATCTTGAATCCATTTACCCCAAGTTTTCGGCTGCTGGTATAAGTAATTGCGATCGGGATCTGCCAATGAATTAGTTTTATTATGATGTTCTCGATTATGTACTGCTTTCCACAATGTGGGTGGCATCCACAACATCGCTAGCCCTAATAAGCTCATAATTTTGACTATAGGGGAGTTTTTAATGACGCTACCGTGCATCAGATCATGGGAGCTAAATAGCAAGACAATAACACTATTACCCATTACTACAGCTAAAGGTAAATAAAGCCATAAAAAATATAAATTCCAACGATCTAGATAAGATGCGATCGCCCAGCCTATAATCAGAATTGCCCAATTAATTGATAGAATAAATAATTTACTTGGATCAGGGAGAAATGCTTCGGCAGGAAGCAAGGGACGCAATTTTTTTGCATACTCTGCTTGACGAATGAACTTTTGTGCGTTACTAACTTCCATAAATAATTATTGTTTTTTCTTTATTTAATTTATTTTACAATCAAAAGTTTCAAAACTTAACATAATTTATGGCAAAAAATTTATTAGACCTCTTGCACGAATTTTGAAGGTATGAATGGAAGGTCTTCGTTTGTGCAAGAGGTCTATTGTAAAAAAGTAATCAACAATTAAAGACTCGACAAACCCGGTTTTTTTAATAAACCAGTTTCTTTAGAAAATACAGCATTTTTCTTTTGTATGAAGTACAAAGCTACGGTTTTTGAGGTAGAAAGCAGGATATAGAAACTCTTCATATCTAATTTTGAGTCCTACACTTTGTACCTCATTAAAAAGCAAACTGCTGTAAGTCAGTCTGCTGGTGAAGTTTTGCCTAACAATGTGGCAATATTCTGCGGTTAGTCCTTAGAAAAACTTGTAGAGTAGCCACTTCTCTACCAGAAGCTTTGCGTAGCTTACCTCTAAGTAGGAGTGACTAATCTCCGCACAGCCTTTAGCTTTGTATCAGCCTATAGGCGCATCTTCAAACAGGAATGGTATAAACTCACCCATTCAGGTGAAGGCATACAGAGATGTAAGACCTATCATGAAGTAATATTAAGCAACTATAAAGCTAATTATGCGTCTAGTTGTTAGCTTATTAATAAAGATTTAATCGAAAAATTTTAACAATTCCCCATTCCTGTACTCACCCTTTAACTACAGGCTACTCCCATAAAGCAAGATTAATTAGGCTTTCAGATATGGCTACGCACATAGAAATTCCTGTTGTTGGCAAAGTTAAATATCCATTACGCTGGCTGATGGGTCTGATAACAGGAGGTGTTTTGGTTGTTGGTAGTATCACAACCTACACCCTGATAAATCAAGGGACAAAAGAAGATATTGCTCAATTAACTGTGCCAGTGGCGGCGAAAAACGTCACATTGAGAATTACAGCTAGTGGTAAAGTCGTACCAGTTCAGAGTGTAAATATTAGTCCGAAGAACCCCGGAGTGCTATCGCAATTATATGTACAACAAGGCGATCGCATTCAACAAGGGCAAATCCTCGCCCGCATGGATAGCGCAGGTATTGAGGCTCAAAGGAGTCAGTATCGTGCTAACCTAGCCCAAAGTCAAGCACAACTTGCCGAAGCCCTTGCTGGTAGTCGTCCTCAAGAAATTGCTCAAGCTAAGGCGCGGTTAGCACAAGCTCAAGCGCAGCTAACCCAAGCTAGGGCTGGTAATCGTCCCCAAGAGATTGCTCAAGCTCAATCCCAAGTAGATGCGGCTCAAGCTAAGGTGAATTACACCAGCGAACAGGTAAAGCGCTACCAATACCTATATAAAGAGGGAGCAGAGAAAAAACAATTACTCGATCAAGCCATCAGCGAAGACAAGAGTGCTAGAGCCAGTTTAGAAGAAGCTAAAAAACGATTGTCGTTAGTCCAAAGTGGGACTCGGACTGAGGAAATCGACCAACGTCAAGCAGCTGTTAATGAAGCACGGGCAGCATTGGTACTGTTAGAAGATGGTACTCGTTCTGAGGAAATTGCCCAGCGCCAAGCGGCTGTAGCCAGTTCTGAAGCTCAATTGAAAGGTGTGCAAGTGCAGTTGGAAGATACAATTATTCGCGCTCCGCTTTCGGGAATTGTTACCCAAAAGTATGCCGAACCTGGCGCTTTTGTCACACCCACCACTTCTGCTTCTACTAGCGCATCGGCAACTTCTAGTTCAATTGTTGCTGTAGCACGTGGGTTAGAAATATTAGCTCAAGTTCCTGAAGCCGATATTGGCAGGATTAAACCGGGACAGCAGGTGGAAATTGTCGCTGATGCTTATCCCGATCAAGTTTTTAAAGGTCATGTGCGCTTAATTGCCCCCGAAGCGGTGGTGGAACAAGGTGTGACATCCTTCCAGGTGCGGGTTGCTCTGGATACTGGTACGGATAAATTGCGTTCTGGCTTAAATGTAGATCTGACTTTTTTAGGCGATCGCGTCAATAATGCCTTGGTGCTACCAACGGTGTCAATTGTCACCGAAAAGGGTCAAACTGGTGTACTTATACCAGATGTAAAGAATAAACCCCAGTTCCGCGAAATTACAGTTGGGGCACAGATTCAAGACCAAACTCAGATATTAGGGGGAGTTAAAGAAGGCGATCGCGTTTTTGTTAATCCACCCAAAGACTACAAAATCGAGAAAGCAAAAGAAAAGAGTAATTTGTAATGACGCTCCTGCGTCGCTAACGTAATTCGTAATTTTTAAGACATGAATTTTTTAGAAAGTGTCCAAATGGCGGGGAAAACCCTGCTGTCAAATAAGCTGCGTAGTGCCCTGACGATGTTGGGTATAGTTATTGGTAATGCCTCAGTAATTGCCATGATTGGTATTGGCGAAGGTGGGCAAAAATACGTGAATAAACAGCTAGAGTCATTAGGGCCAAATGTGCTTTTTATACTGCCAGGTAATCAAGAAACTCAGCGTATCTCCTTTGAAGTGCCAAAAACTCTGGTGTTACAAGATGCCGATGCGATCGCTTCTCAAGTACCAACAATAGTAGGAGTTGCACCAGAGTTAAACAGGAGACAGGTAGTTACATATAGCAACCGAAACACTGATGTCAACATCATTGGTACAACTCCCAGCTTCTTATCAGTGCGGGATTTTGAAACTGCTAAAGGCAGATTTTTTAGCGAGGTAGACATTAAGCGAAGTAACCAAGTCGTTGTCTTAGGTGGAGACTTGGCAGAAAAACTGTTCGGTAATAGTAACGCTATTGGTCAGCAATTGCGAATTGGAAATACCAGCTTTCAAGTGATTGGGACATTAATAGCCAAAGGTTCCAGTGTGGGAGCAGATTATGATGATGCTGCGCTCATACCAATCACAACCTCAGCCAACCGACTTGTGGGAAAGAATTCTCCCTATGGTATTGCTTTAGATTATCTCGTTGCTGCCGCTCGTGATTCAGAGAGTGTGGATGCAGCAGAATTTCAAATTGCTAATTTGCTGCGTCTACGGCACAAAATTAATGGTGAAGATGACTTTACTATCCGCTCTCAAAAGGATGCTTTGCAAACTGTCGGTCAAATCACAGGTGCATTGACAATTATGCTAGCAGCGATCGCAGGGATATCGTTGTTTGTCGGCGGCATAGGGATTATGAATATTATGCTTGTCTCCGTCACCGAACGCACTCAAGAAATCGGATTAAGGAAAGCGATCGGGGCAACTGAGCAAGATATTTTGCTACAGTTCATTATTGAGGCAGTAATAGTTTCCGCAGCTGGTGGTTTAGTTGGGACTGCGGTTGGTGTCAGTGGCATTCTATTAGTGGGAGCTTTGACTCCCTTAGAAGCGGCACTTTCTCCAACAGCGATTACTATGGCAGTTGGTGTTTCTGGTGGTATTGGTTTATTCTTTGGTGTTGTTCCTGCACGTCGCGCTGCTAAACTCGACCCGATTGTGGCTTTGAGAAGTGCTTAGTGTAAAACTAATACATCTGGACAAGAATTTTCCGCTACATCTTCCTGTACTTGATTCCTAATCATGGAAACAAATTTGTCAAGATCGAATGGTTTAAGTAAATATTCTTCAAACTCGACATTTGGAATTTGGTCATGCGTACCTGTGCTAGATGTTGAAGTCACAATGATTGGGATATGATTTCCATTGTTTGCTTCCATAGCACTCAATGTATTTAGCAATGTATAAATACTTTCACCTAAAAACCTAATTTCACAGACAAGAATGTTGGGTGTGAACCAACTCAGAATTTCTAAAGCTTCTTTTACTGAACCAGCAGTAATTACATTTGCACTGTGATCTTCGAGTAAAAATGTGTACAAATCTCTACTATCGCGATCGTTGTCTATAACGAGTACTTCTACACCTTTGAGTATCCCATCTGCCAAGCAAAAGCCATTGATTAAATTCATAACTCCCGGTTCGCCCATTTTTTCGGGAGTTAGAAGAAATGCTACTCAGGAGTAAAAGATTGACCACCAAGTTGAGTG
>NZ_JACKZS010000027.1 GCF_014222285.1 Nostoc sp. UCD121 | reverse complement strand
ACCCTAACCCTCCCCTTATAAAGGTGAGGGAACCGGATTTTATTGTTTCCCCCCTTTATAAGGGGGGTAATAATTCGATTTCTCAGGTGTAGTAATAATGAATTAGATTGATTGTTGGTTTAACCAAGTTTCTAAATCAGCGACGTTAGAAAAGTCTAATAATGCTTCTCCTAAATTCTCTAATTGTTCAATCGATAAACCTTGAATTCGCTCGATTAATGACGTATCAATTTCACCAATACGGCGATTGAGTTGACGTGTAATTAAACGTTGTTCTCCTTGTTTATTTCCTTCCTGTACAGCTTGTTCTCTGTCTCTTTGATAAAGTGGTTCTAATCGCATAATTAACTCCCTATCATCTGCTTCTAATTCTTGGTTTACTCTCAAGTTTTCGCGCAAGTTGTAAACTAATTCAAGAGTTGCTTTTTAGTATGGATGATCTAATGGTAACGCTTGCAACTCGATAATCGCTTGTGACTGAACGCTTCCCCTACCTAAAAGCCTCAACCATAATGTCTCTGGTGTTTGGGGTAGTTGGTGTATCGCTACAATTGCTGTTCGCAACGCATCTGGCAGAAAATGCACTCCTGATAACCAACCTGCTTTTTGCATAGTTCCAAAGCTAGACAATCTAGTTTCAGATATGGTAGGTGTAAGAACCCACAATTTGGGAATTTCGGAGTCCTGAAGTTTGGTTTTATTGGCTTTAGCTTCTCGTCGTAAGAAAGCCTTAATTTCTAATAATTTGAGAATACAGTCGCAGATTTCATCGGTAGAAGCTGGATTGCGGTAGGGTTCTATAATTGCAGGCTGTTCGGCAAATCTTCCTAGCAAACCCAGTATTTGTATATTAGAGCTTTGCTGTTTGGCAGGAGTGAATAAAACATCTATTTCTTTAATCTCTCCTGAGACTTTTTCTGATGCCTTGACTTCTCCGTAATTTTTTAATAATTCTTCTAGATAGTCTTTGGCAAATTTATCATGGATAAACCTGGTCATTCAATTTTAATATTTCGGAAGTTCTGGGTTAATGTAAAGTCTTATTATATAGCAGTCCTGAATCATTCCTGATGAAATAGATCCCCGACTCCTTTGAGAAGTCGGGGATCTGCTAGACACCTTTAATTTTCACGGATACCATTTTAAAAAAGTTAAAAGCAGATTTTATAAGCCTTTTGACACTTCGACTTCGCTCAGTGTTAACTTTTGACTTTCGCCTTGCGGTACTAGGCGGTTATTGCATTTTCCAGTGATGTTTTATCTGTATTAGATTTCAAACGTGTCAATCTGCTTTTACGGATACGTTCGCTGTCTCTAACGCCGCCTGCAAGTTCATATTCCTTGCTGTTTTTGCCGTACTTGAAACCAACCCCAGTCAGCATTTTGTCTGAAACCTGACTTAAGGTTTTTTCCATCTCATCCAGCTTGTTTCTAGAAGAGTCAATCATAGCTATAGCAGCGTTATACTCATCAAGCATATTGTGAAAATTGTCTATTAATTGAGTCAGGTTTTGCAAGTTGTGAGTATCATCAAAATTGATCTTTGGATCGATAGCTTTTAGCCCGGCAACTCTAAACTCAGCTTTTTCTAAAATCCGGGAACTACGTTTTCTTCGAGACATAAATTTGCACCTTTAATAGCTTTACACAGCTATTGTGTCTCAATTAACCTGGATTCTAGTTCAGCAAAAAGCGCATTTTTTTTAGTAAAAGTTTTTATTTATGTCCGTGATTTCTCGGAATTTAATCATCAAAGGTTGATTTTCAGTTAAGCATTGCTGTGCCGTTACAAATAGTCTGTATTCTATGTCAACTGCGATCGCTTTAACTTTAAGCCTTAATGTTGTAAGCTTAAGCCTTTATGTTCTAGCTCTAAGCCTTAATGTTATAAGCTTAAGCCTTTATGTTCTAGCTCTAAGCCTTAATGTTATAAGCTTAAGCCTTAATGTTATAACTTTAAGCCTTAATGTTATAACCTTAAGCCTTAATGTTCTAGCTCTAAGGCTTAATGCTGTAACCTTAAGAGTCAACCTTATAACATTGATGACTAAAGTTTGTTGGTGAGTGCATTATATATAGCAAGCGTGGTATTTTAACGATTTTTTTCATGTCTCGCCCAAAACGCAATTTACAATCAGGTCTTTGCTATCACATCACGGCTCGCTGCAATAACCGCGAATTTCGCCTAACGCGCTTAGAATACCGCGAAGTCTTTCTGTATGCCATCAAGAAGGCACAGGAGAAATATCAATTTAAGCTTTATGCTTTGTGCATTATGAGAGGATGTTTTAAAAGTGGTCGGCTATAATTTTAGGTACTTCTAGATCCCCCCTAACCCCCCTTCAAAAGGGGGGAACCGGAATCAAAGTCCCCCTTAAAAAGGGGGATTTAGGGGGATCTAAAACGTTTTGCTACCGACCAAAGAACTTTTAAAACATCCTCTGAGCAATCATGTGCATTATCTGCTGGAACCCAAACAGCCAGAAGATTTACCGAAAATTATGCACTGGTTGAATTGGTATACTGCTATGTGTTTTAACCGAATGCTCAACCGCACGGGGCATGGTTCGACTTCGCTCACCACAAGTTTTTGGGAAAAACGCTATCACAGTACAGGTTTTGCCAATACAGACCAACGTCGGGCGTTAAATACTCTGCGATATATCCACGCTAACCCGAAAGCAGCAGGAATACAGCAGGGATTTTTCTACGACTTCAGCAATTATGGCACTCATGACCGTTTGAGTAATGATGGTATCACTCAATGGCATTCAGCGTTTTTGCTATTGGGGAGAACCTTGGAAGAGTGCGCTGCTAGATATCGCCAGTTTTGTAAGAAATATCGACCGAAGTCCAAGCCTGAAACAAGGGTATAGTAAATAATGTTACTAATCTATAACTTATTCACAATTAGTTGCTATAATTTTTTCTCTTTAACCTAAACTTTTATAGTAACATCTGGATATTTTTAACTAATTCAGATAAACTAATACATTTGTCCGTTGCATCACGCTTCTTTTGTATATGCCCAAAACTTACACCGTAGAAATTGATCACCAAGGCAAAATTCATACCTTGCAAGTTCCTGAAAATGAAACCATCTTATCAGTTGCCGAGGCTGCTGGTTTGGAATTGCCGAGTTCTTGCAATGCAGGTGTTTGTACAACTTGCGCCGGTCAACTATCTGAGGGAACTGTAGATCAAACTGATGGTATGGGCGTTAGTCCAGATTTACAAAAGCAAGGTTATGTATTGCTTTGTGTTGCCAAACCCCTTTCTGATTTAAAACTTCAGACAGAAAAGGAAGATGTAGTTTATCAGTTACAATTTGGCAAAGGCAAATAATCAGCGAACAGTTATTCATAACTGAATAACTGTTCGCTCAGATTACCAAATCTGATAAGTTACATAAGTATTTCATCGCCGATGAAGTCAGCTATTATAGAAACTACAAATTAACAGGATTTACCAAAATGACAACTCATTTTATTACCGCAGAAATTGATTTACAAGAAACTCCCGCAGAGTTACTAGAAGTAATTGAAACAGAGTTAAAGAAACAAGGCGAACCTCTGCGTTGGGCAGTTACTTCTGTGGATGCTGACGAACAAAAAGCTACAGTTGAAGCCGTTGTCACGACAGTTAAGAGTTAGAGGATGTTTGAAAAGTCCTCTTGTCGGTAGCAAAAATTTTAGATACCCCTAAATTCCCCGATAAATGAGGGGATTCTGCTTCCCCTCTTTGTGGGTGTAAAAACTAAAAGCTCGGAAGTAGAAGAGTGAAACCACCCGAAAAACTGACTTGTTTCACTTAGGTCTGTTTGGATGCGATCGCAAGTGTGAAGTTGAGGTAGAGATAGCTGGAATTTTTCACCAATCGTTGCTATACCCTGACTATAGTCAAAATAGCCTGCATTAGTACCTCTAGCTCAATTGGTTTAGAAATATGCTGTTGAAATCCGGCTGCTAGTGCCAATTGTTGATCGATCTCTCCTGCATAAGCGGTAAGGGCGATCGCTGGAATTTCTCCGCCTTGGTCAGACGGCTGCTTTCTAATTTGACGAATTAGTGTGTAGCCATCCATATCGGGCATACCAATATCACTGATTAGCAAATCAAATTTTGCTTGCTCCAAAGTACTTAAAGCTTCATGTGCTGATTCAGCTTCAGTCACTTGCGCCCCATACTGTTCTAGCAGAAAGGCGATGAATTCTCGTGAATCTCTGTCATCATCTACAAGCAGCGCTTGCAATCCATTCAGATTGAAGTCTGAGCCATTATAAAATGCAGTATCATCTTGATTCAGTTTTTCCGCAGCGATTGGTGGAAACTTGACTGTAAAAGTTGCTCCTTGACCTTCTCCAGGGCTTGTTACCTGAACGGTTCCGCCATGCAATTCAACCAAATGATGCACGATCGCTAACCCTAATCCCAATCCTCCAAATCTTCGGGTTGTTGTCCCATCGGCTTGGCGGAAGTAATCAAAGACATAAGGCAGAAAGTCAGCAGAGATTCCCATACCAGTGTCGCTGACAGAGATTTGAGTGTATTCCGAAGGATGAGTATCTAGTTCATTCTTGATCCTTTCTAACCGCACCTCTACTTGACCACCCTGTGAGGTAAATTTAATCGCGTTGGAAAGTAGATTCCAAACAACCTGTTGGAGACGACCAGAATCACCCAACACTTGCCCAACGTTCGGTTCAAATACTGTTTTAATCTGAATAGATTTAGCTTCAGCAGCTAGCCGCACGGTTTCCAGAGCAGCTTTGATGGTAAAAGTTAGACCAACTGGAACTGTATGCAAACTCAACTTGCCTTGGAGAATACGCGATACATCGAGCAAATCTTCAATTAGTTGCGCTTGCAGTTTAGCGTTACGCTCGATCGTTTCGAGTGCATACTGAGTTTTGGCTGCGTCCTGCTGACTCGTTTGCAAAATTTTTGCCCATCCCAAAATCGGATTCAGGGGCGATCGCAATTCATGAGACAGTACTGCCAGAAACTCATCTTTAATCCGATTGGCTTGCTGTGCTTGTTCAGTTTGTTGCTGCAAAGAAATCATTAGCTGATTGAGGCGATCGTTCTGTTCTTGCAGCAACGCTGATGCTCGTTTTCGTTCGGTGATATCGGACAGGATGAAAACGGCACCTGTGAGAGTCCCATGCCCATCAAATACTGGGTCGATGGTTTTGGCAAACCAGCGTTCTGTGGACTGAAATTCTAGAATTTGCCGTTGGTGAGTTTCTTTCGCCCGACGAAAGCAAGCACCATCACCAATTCCCAATTCTGCGCCCATCAACTCATAGTGAACACAACCTAATATTTGGTGGGAGGGCTTGCAAAAAAGCTGCGTCATCGCTAGATTACAGCGCAGAATTATACCTTCTGTGTCTACCAGACATACGCTGTCCTTGATAGAGTCAAAGGTAGTTTGCCACTCTCGTGCTGAGGAGAAAGCAGCTTCCTCGGCTTGTCGAATTCGCAGCAGCGATCGCACTGTTGCCAGCAGTTCAATGGGTTCAACAGGTTGCACCAGATAAGCATCGGCTCCACTGTCTAAGCCCTCTGCTTTATCCTGGCTTTGGACAAAACTTGCAGAAAGGTGTAGCACGGGAATAAAAGCAGTTTCGGGATTTGCCTTAATTTGGCGACAGACTTCAAAGCCGTTAATATCTGGTAATTTGACATCCAAAATCACCAGAGCCGGTTGATGTTCATTAGCTGCCTTTAATCCTGCTACTCCCGTTGCCGCTTCCATGACGGTAAAGCCTGCATTTTGCAAAATCCGGGTGACGATGTAACGATTGGCTTCGTTATCGTCAACATGCAGGATGATAACCCGTGGCTCAGACATGACTTTGCCCAGAATGATCTAGAACAAGCCCAGCTTTGATCAGTGCATCTTGAAGTTGGGCGTTCGCCGTACCCGGAGTGTTCTGCAAAAAAGGCGAAGCATAGCCCATCGTTGCGGTTTGAGAGCCTGTTTCTTTGGAAAGAATGGCGATGCTTTTTTTTGCTAATCGGCTCTGAGTTTCTGCATCAAGTTGTGCTGATGAGTAGATGATTACAGGAATCGACTGAGTGACAGGATTGCTTTTAAGCTGGTTGAGTACATCAAACCCACTCAACTCTGGCATCTCCAAGTCAAGGACGATCGCAGTCGGTTGCTCGCGTTGTGCTAAATTTAATCCTTCCCATCCGTTCATGGCTTCTAAAATACTCAATTGTGTATTTATTAACAACTGCTTCACCAAATACCGATAGGCAGGGTCATCATCAATTAACAAGATTTTTTGAGGCTTGTTCTGATTAATTAGCGTATTAAGTTTATTCAACAACTGCAATCTGTCTACCGGCTTAATTAAAAAACCGTTGGCTCCTAGCGCTAGTGCTTGCTTTTCGTTATCAATGATCGTAATAACTAGTACAGGTATGCTGCGGGTGGTTTCATCTCCTTTGATTTCTCGCAAGAACGTCCAGCCGTTTTGCCCTTCTAGCATAATATCGAGCATAATCGCCGCCGGTTGAAGCTGTTGTAAAGCAAGCCTAGCCTGAGCTAAAGTGCGGGTAGCAATTAATTGATAGGCTGACTCCTGAAGGTGCTTTTCGTAAATAAATAGTGTTTCCCGATGATCTTCAACTGCCAGAATTGGCAGGCGAGTTGGTTCAAGTGATATGATGGTCTCCGACCGACCGTCAGTCATCGGTTGCAGTAGGGTAGGAAATTCGGTTGCATAAGGGTAGACAATCGGAATCAATGCCGTAAATGTAGAACCTTCACCCAGCTTACTTGTAACTGAAATGCTGCCGCCCAGTAGCTCCGTTAGCTTGTGCGATAACGGTAATCCTAACCCGGTTCCCTTCACCTGCTTTTGCAGAGAAGACTCAATTTGGACAAAATCCTCAAAAATGCGCTCCACATCGTCTGGAGCAATGCCAATGCCCGTATCAGACACGGAGAAAGTCACGGTATGACCCCTTTGCACAGCGGTTACACGCACTTCTCCCTGCTCGGTAAATTTGAGGGCATTGGAGATAAAGTTTCTCAGAATTTGCGCGACTTTGCCCTCATCGCTATATATCTGCCCAATGCCTTCAGGTTCCTCGACAATTAGTGCGACAGAGGAGTCTTGAACCAATAATGGGCGCAGCATTCCCCGCAGTGTGGCAAACAAATCACTAACTTCAAAGAAACTGGGACGCACTTCAATTTTTCCAGCTTCCACCTTTGCCAAATCCAGCAAATCGTTGACCAGTTCTGATAATCCGCTCGCCCCCTTTTGAATAAATGTTACCTGCTTTTCTTGCTCGACCGTCAAATCACCATCCATCCGGGCCAGCAGCATCCGAGATAGGGACAGAATCGAGTTAAGCGGTGTACGAAACTCATGGCTCATGTTCGAGAGAAAGCGGGTTTTTAGCTCGTTTGCTTTTTGCAGAGAGTCTGCTTTTTCATCCAATTCTGCATAGAGGGCAACCACACCGCGATTGGTATCTTCCAGTTCTCGGTTTAGCTGGGTCAGTTCTTCCTCCCGCTTCCGTAACTCTGCCATTGCCCGCAGTAACTCCTGATTTTGTCGCTGGATCTCTTGATATGGATTTTGGGGCGATCGCTCCATTACACTTTCTCGAATCTGCTGCAATTGCAAATCAGTGAAATTAGGTGTGCGCTTTGACAACCTTTTACTCATCACCACCGTTGTTCCCTGTCCCGGCAGCGATTCCATCTCAAAGAAATCCATCAGCTTGCGGCTACCCATGATGCCTAGCCCCATCCCGGTGTTAGAGGTGTAGCGTCCTGCCAAAACGTCTTCCAGATGAGGAATGCCACTACCCGAATCCTGAATCTGAATCAGAAACGCTTGAGGCTCTCCTGCCACAGAAAATTCAACGGTTCCACCTCTGGCATACTGAAAGGCGTTACGGGCAATTTCTGAAACTGCCGTTGCCAATCGTGCCTGATCTTGGGCATCAAAGCCCAATTGCTCGGCGATCTCACGAGTTCGCTGCCGAGCTTGCACAACATCCTGTTCGTACTGGATTTCGAGGGTGAAAATAGTTGTCAAGTCGCTTCCCTCCAATTCAAAATTGCACTTTCTTTCGTATCTTTAATTACGAATTACATTAGCGACGCAGGAGCGTCATTACGAATTACGAACTTGTGCCGAGCGAAGTCGAGGTATTACGAATTATTTCCCATTCCTTTAGCCACTAACACTGTCACATCGTCCCGGTCTCGATTAAAATCTCGGTATAAGACACCTGCAATCAGACTGGGATGTTTTTGACTCAAGCCTGGATAGCGATCGAGCTGCCACTTAGTTTCTAATCCGTCAGAATGCATAATTAAAAGTCCGTTGGCATACCAGGGATAGCTAAACTCTTGAATTTTGCGGATTTCATGTCCCACTGTACCGTTGTTAGATATCAGATGGTGGCGTTCAGTAAAGGAGAAAATGCTGGCAGCGATATTACCAATGCCGGCAAAGCGGACAGACTGTTGTTCAAAGTCAATTTCAGCAATGGCGAGTGCTGCTCCTCGCGTACTTCGCAAGGCGGCGTGGGTAGCTTCGACGATCGCAGCAGGAGAGCGATTGTGTTCTTGAAAAATTCTTACGGCTTTTGAGGAAGCAGTAGCTGCCGCAGGCCCATGCCCTAAGCCATCGGCTACTAGCAACAGGCTGCGGCAACGATCAACTTGATATGCCCAGGCATCTCCTGAAACCTCCTCGCCTCGTTTGGGCAAACAAATCGTCCCAATTTCTAAGGTCTTATCCGGCGGATGGGGTGTTGAGTCTGACCAGAGGTGAGCAAGGAGCGCTGTCCCTTGGTTACGAATGGAGTAAATTTCTAATAAACCAGAGAGGCGAGAAATTGCGCCCAGTCCATTGCCTAAAGTTCCGCCTGTGGAAAAGCCATCTTGCAAACACTCATCCACATCAACCATTCCCCGTCCTTTATCTAGCGATAAGACTTCAATACCGATTGCTGAATCGTGTTCGAGCAATCTTAGCAACAACACTCCACCCTGACCGTGCTGGATCAGATTGTTCGCAATCTCTGTCACCACAATGCCAACCTTGCCCCGTTGCGTTTCCTGAAAGCCGAGCCGAGTTGCCAAAGCGATCGCTACCCGTCGCGCTTCCCCGGTCTGGCTAGATTCAGTAATTGTAATGGCGACAGATTCTCTCATTTTATTTCCATCGTACAATTATTACCCGTGTTCCTTCTCCCACCGCAGACTGAATCTCAAACTCGTTAGCAAGTCGTTTAGCACCGCTCAATCCCATACCCAATCCGCTACCCGTGGTAAACCCATCCTTCAGCGCCAGTTCAATATCGGCAATGCCCGGTCCCCAATCTTCAAAGGTCAGCCGGAGTCCTCTTCGTCTCCCTTCCTGAAGCGTTTCTAGTTTTACTGTGCCACCTTCCCCATAGTCTAGGGTATTGCGGGCTAACTCACTGGCGGCGGTCACAATTTTAGTTTGGTCTACTAAGCCAAAGCCAATCTCCACGGCCAACTGGCGCACGGCTTGCCGAACTAAGACTACATCACCAGAAGATTGAATGTTGATTGTTTCAGTCTTCTGCATCGCCATCTGCACTCCATTTGGTGGCAGCGACCTGATTTGTGGTTTCATTGAGTGGCGATCGCAACAATGCCATTCCTTTTTCTACATTTAAGGCAGTGCGAATGCCCGTCAGCGACAGCCCCAATTCTACCAGCGTAATTGCCACAGCAGGCTGCATCCCAACAACAACTGTTTGGGCATCCAGCACCTGTGACATTCTGGCAATGTTGCCTAAAACCCTACCAATGAAGGAATCAACAATATCTAATGCAGAAATATCGATCAAGACACCGTGAGCGTGAGTTTGAACGATGCGGTTAGTCAAGTCATCCTGTAGCGTCATGGCAAGGCGATCGTGCATATCCACTTGGATCGTCACCAGCAGGAAATTACCCATTTTGAGTATAGGAATGTGTTCCATTGGTTCCTACCTATTTGGGTTGAGAGCGGGTAATGGTCGCTCCCAAACGTTTTAACGCTGTGAGAAAGGCATCGGCTAAGGTTGCCTTCGTTGTGATATTAGTCAAATCAATGCCGAGATAAACGATCGTTTGGGCAATTTGAGGACGAATACCACTAATCATACAATCGGCTCCCATAAGACGGGCAGCAGTAACGGTCTTGAGCAGATGTTGAGCGGTGAGGGTATCCACGGTGGGAACCCCGGTAATGTCAATAATGGCAATTTCTGACCCGGTTTCAACAATTTTCTGCAACAACGACTCCATCATCATTTGCGTGCGGGCACTATCCAGGGTGCCGATAATGGGTAATGCTAAAATTCCGTCCCAGAGTTTAATCACTGGGGTAGACAGCTCCATCAACTCTTCCTGCTGTCGCAAAATCACCTCTTCCCGCGCTTTTTGATATACTTCAACTGTTAGCAATCCCAGCTGATCCAGTAAGTTGGTGGCTAACCAAATCTCTTCACCCAACTCAATGGGGTCTTGCAATTGCTGACGCATTCGGTTGAAGAGGGGTTGCTTGAAGGAAAAGACGAATGTAGCTGTTTCTGCTGGTGTGAAGCCTTTTTGCGATCGCGATCGAGAAATGCTACTTAGTATTTCCCGCATCTCTTGCCACGCCGCTGCCTGAATATTGGTCAACTTGCCATGCCCAAGAGCGATCCGAAACAAGCTCAGGAATTCCCGGCACTCCTCCTTTAGCTCGGCTTCTTTAATCAAGCCTCTGCGAATATTGATAGTGGCTAACTCCTGAGTCCACTCTGATAGCAAGTCGACTTCGAAGGTTTCCAGGATCTCTGGTATCTTACTTTCGCTCATTGTTCCTATTAAGGGCAACCACTTTGATTAGTCCAAAATCAGTGTATGCTGATTCCGACCAACGCGAAAGTCGTTCGTTGGCAGCTT
Organism: Nostoc sp. UCD121; assembly: GCF_014222285.1. Taxonomy (GTDB): domain Bacteria; phylum Cyanobacteriota; class Cyanobacteriia; order Cyanobacteriales; family Nostocaceae; genus Nostoc. Next base: position 45,000 of record NZ_JACKZS010000027.1, on the reverse strand, counting down.
AGATTAAACTAGCGATCGCTTCTACTAGTTCTTCGGGATCAATCGGTTTGGATAAGTGTCTTTGAAAACCTGCTGCGAGAGCCTGTTTTTGATCGGATTCTCCAGCATAAGCTGTCAGTGCGATCGCTTTTATCTGTCCACCTTGTTCTTTTGGCCAACTTCTTACTTGACGAATGAGCATATATCCGTCCATCTCTGGCATGGCAATATCGCAGATGAGAATATCTGGCTGAGATTGTTTTAATATCTTTAATGCCTCACGACCGGATGCGGCGGCTGTCACTTCTGCACCATACTGCCCAATCATGAATACCAGTAGTTCTCGTGTATCTTGCTCATCCTCTACTGTCAGCACCCGCACACCGCGCAAATTTAACGAGATTTTAGGTAAATTTTGATTTTGATTTGGTTGTAAAACTGTAGTGATGAGTGGTAATTTAACTGTAAAGGTTGCTCCTTGGTCTTCTCCTTTGCTGTTTGCGTAAACTGTACCAGCGTGCATTTCTACAATGTGCCGGACAATTGCTAATCCTAATCCCAAGCCGCCAAACTTGCGTGTTGTGGCACTATCAGCTTGGCGGAATGTTTCAAACACGTAAGGTAAAAAGTCTGGTGTAATGCCCTTGCCTGTATCGCTAACTTGAATCTGAGTGCAAGTATTAGTAGACTCTAATTTGATTTTTACCTCGCCGCCAGTTGGGGTAAACTTCACCGCATTAGTCAGCAAATTCCACACCACTTGTTGCAGGCGACTAGCATCACCCATAAAAAGCTGGACATCTGGTGCAATCTCAGTGTGAATTTGAATCGATTTAGCTTCTGCTGCTAAAGCGACTGTTTCATTGGCAGCTGCAATAGTTGCCGCTAAATCAACTGAAGAAATGTTCAGCGTTAATTTGCCTTGCAGAATGCGGGATACATCTAATAAATCAGCAATCAGTTGAGTTTGTAATTTAGCATTGCGTTCGATTGTTTCTAAAGCGATCGCTTTTTTCTCCTCACTTAATTGGCGAGTCCGCAGCAATGTTATCCAGCCGAGTATCGGATTTAGCGGCGTTCGCAATTCATGAGACAACACCGCCAAAAATTCATCTTTAATGCGGTTGGCATTTTCGGCTGCTTCTCGTGCAGCTTGTTCGCGTAGCAGTAATTCTTCGCGTTCTTCTTCGGCTCGCCTGCGATTGCTAATGTCAATGTTGACTCCTAAAAACCGCTCGGCTTGTCCGTCTGCATCTCGGATAATTTGCCCTTTCGATGCTACCCAAATAACTGTATTATCTCTGCGGACAATGCGGAATTCGTCGTAATATTCCTTACCTTCAGCTAATACTTTTTCTACTCCTTCCATGACCTGTGGGCGATCGTCAGGATGGATAAAATCAACCCAAGGTTTCACGCCAGGTTCTTCTGTACCTATTTCCAACCCCAAAATCTCCCAGATTCCTTCCGACCAAGATACCTCACCAGTAGTTACATCCCACTCCCAAGTCCCAATTTTTCCTGCTCTTTGTGCCATTCTGAGGCGTTGTTCGCTTTGTTGCAGTGCTTGTTCTGTTTGCTTGCGATCGCTAATATCACGAGATATAGCAATTACACCTGCGATCGCTTGCTCAGGATTATATAAAGGAGCCAAAATATATTCGTAACAATGTATTCCATCAGCAGTGTTATATTCAATCTCGGCTCTGATGGGTTGCCCGGTTGTCATTACTGTTTTTCGTTCGCTGTCTACCCGACGCATCGTCGCAAACGTTTCTGGGGCAAAATCAAGTTCTTGCCAAGCTTTACTGACTATATCCTCTGGCCGATAACCTAAAACCGCAGCGCCGCCTTTACTGACATACTGATAACGACCATCCTGATCAAAAATATAAATATGATCCACTGAGGCAGAGAGAATTGCATTTAAGATATTGGCTTGATGTTGCACCTGACTCATCAACTTACGGGTGCGTTCTTCTGTCTGCTTGCGTTCAGTAATATTCAAAAATGCAGCTACCGCTCCTCTGGGATTACCCTGCTCATCAACTAGGGGAGCAGCATAACCAAATAAATTAAATATACTGCCATCACCGCGAACAATATCAACTTCTGTGCCTTTGACTTCTATATTGTGAATAGCTGCATAGCGTAGCGGATATTCTTCTGGTGAGAGTTCCTTTCCCTGCCGCAAAATTTTGTAAGATGGACGCGGGGCATTAACGGGAGTAGAGGAAAGATTAACTCCAGGCGAGATACCTAAAATCTCAGCAAGTGCTGGGTTAGATTTTACTTCCTTAAATCCCATATCTTCCGTGATCAGAATGCCAATGGGAATTAACTCAAATAAAGTTTGCATATTTTGGCTCAAAGAAGCGATCGCCATTTCCCGTGCTTCTAGTGCTGCGGCCATTTCGTCAATCGCTTGCGCCAGTTGACCAAGTTCTCCCGATGTATAAGAAATTCCAGTACGTGTGTTGAGTTGACCACCACCCAAGGTCTTGGCTGTTTGCACTAAAGATTGTATTTGGTTGAGAAAAAATACATCTCCACCTACCCAAGCAGCTGCGATCGCTAAAAAAGTAACTGCACCTAAACTAATTAAGTTTCTGAATAATAAACTATCAGCATTAGCAAAAACTTCAGACTTGGGAATACCAATTCTGATATATCCATCGGGGTTGACTGGATTATCGCCCAAAGGAATAAAGGCAAAGATTCGCGGCACACCATCAAAGCTAGTCACTTCATCAATTCCCTCAACCTGAGCGATTTTCATTCTGGCGAAAGCATCTGGTGATAAAGATTTGCCTACCCAATTTTGCGTATTGGGATAGCGGACTAAAAGTGTTCCTTTCTTGTCAACCAAACTCAGCACCGAGCCTTGGGGCATTTTTACTTGCGCCGCCAACTGATTTAACTGAGCTAAATCAAGTGCAGCTACAACTAAAGTTTGCACTCGCCCTGCCTTGTCTAAAATTGGGTAAGCAAAATTCAGGGTAGCTTTTTTAGTGACGCGATCTATTTGATAATCACCAACCACAAATTTCCGGGTTTGCAAAGCACGTTGGAAATAACTGCGGTCTCTGAGATTCACAGAGCCAGAGTAGGCAATCCCAGTACAAATCGGGTTTCCTTGACCATCAAGTACGGCAAAATTCGCATAAGCTGAATGTTGTTTCAGCATATCGGTCAGCAATTGATTACACTCTGCTGAATTCCCCTGACGGACAACTGGCAGCTGTGCCAATATGATCAGCAGTTGACGGGTTCCTTCTACAACCTGTTTTTGGTTATTAGCCGCCAATCTCGCCAGCCGTAGTGTCTGTTCTTGTGCTTCTGCTGTAGCGGTACGCCGTTGTTCGGAAGCAGTATACAGAATTAATCCTAGTGCTGGAACAACAGCTAAAAGGACGAGAAATACTAAGCGAATGCGAAGTGTACTGTTTAACCAAGAACGCATTATGATTTAGTTCGGCTTGCTACACATAATTTTGAACCAAAATCTAAAATCTGAAACTGTTATTAAACCTCATCTACCTTGAGAACCGTAGTTTTGTAGGTTGGGTGCAGCGATCGCGTAACCCAACATAAAATTTGGTGGTAATGTTGGGTTACGTTTCACTCCACCCAACCTACATAAATATATCTTTTAAAAAACTCTAGGTTTCAACATAGATGAGGTTTAACTGAAGCAATGAGCAAAATCAAGGCTTTGGACAAGGGGTATAGGTCAAAAAACTCTTATAATCTTATAACCTTACACCCAATCTCGACAGACAGTTTTTCTGCGTATTTTTATTGGTGTAGTCTTTCAAGACGCGATAAATCGCGTTTCTACATGAGGATTTTGGGCTTATCTTAACTGTATTGGGTTTTAGCCTAGTTCATTTTTTTACAAAACGACGCGATACACTTTTCGCTGCGGTATTTATAGTAATTCAGCCAGACTGACTTAATTGTTGCGATCGCGGTTTTTTTTGTTGAGCTTTGGTAAAAGCATTATGCTTATACGCTCAATAGGTACGGTATCGGACGGACTCTCAACGTCAAATAACCCATTATAAATTGAGTAATTTTTCTTGTATTCAGGAATTTCAACTTGGATGTCACCTGAATTGAGCGTGAACCTAGACATGTTTACCCAGCAATTACAGTCATTACAAGGGTGTTTAGCTAATTTGTACCAAGATACGAACACCGCAGTACAGCCAGAAGCTGATTTGCTGTTAGCAGCCTTGAAGGAACTTGAGGCTACTTCAAAAACCTTAGAAATAGCTACAGAGAAACTGTCCGAGCAAACTCAAAAATTGGTAAATGTACAAGCGCGGCTGAGAGAGGAATACAAGCGCTACCAAGACCTATTCGAGTTTATCCCAAATGCTTATTTAGTGAGTGACACACAAGGGAAAATTCAGTCAGCTAATCATGCCGCTGCCATACTGTTCAATCTTCAACAGCGATTTTTGGTAAACAAGCTGTTAGTCTGTTTCATCGCAATAGAAGAACGTCAAGCGTTTCGTTGTCTACTAAGCCAGATGCACGAGTGTGAATGTGACTATGTACAAGAGTTGATATTACACATACAGCCCCGTAAATGTGAGCCTTTTGAGGCTGCTATGACTGTAGCTCGTATCCGCGACGTTAAAGGTAAGTTAACAGGCTTGCGCTGGATGGTGCGCGACATCCATCATGTATCGCAACAGCCTTTATTAGGGTTAGAAAGGTGAGAAAAACTTTATCCATTATTTCTCTAGCTTAAAGTTTAGCAAGCGATCGTATTCCTGTTTGATTACCCCATAACACTCGCAGGAAGTCTCTTCTAGTCCTTGCCGATCAATGGTTTTGATTTGATTTCGGCTGTATTGAATTAGACCTTTGTCTTGTAAATGACTGGCGGTTTCGCTGATACTAGCGCGGCGCACGCCCAGCATGTGAGAGAGGAACTCATGCGATAGGAACAGTTGATCTGAGTTGAGACGATCGCTGGATTCGAGCAGCCAACGGGCCATGCGTTGTTCTATAGTATGAAGGCGGTTGCAGGCAACGTTCTGCGAGATTTGCGCCATATAAGCCTGCGTGTATTTCAGCATCACATCGCGCAGCGACTTATTGGTATCGAACTCATTGAGCAGCAAATCTGCTTTCATTCTTACCGCTTTTCCCGGTACCTGGACAATATACTCAGTCTGCGTCGTTTCCCGACCGCCCATGAAGGCGTTGATTCCGACCATCTCACGGCTTCCGACCACTCCGGCTTCAACTGTCATGCCATCCATCATGGTGATGGTGACTGAGATCAGGCAGGTGAGAGGGAAGTAGACTTCTTCTATGGTTTCGCCAGGTCGGTTGAGGATCTCGCCGTATGAAAGCTCGACCTGCTGCATATTTTTTTCGAGCTGCTTGTACAAATCAGGGGGCAAGGCGGCAAGTAGAATGTTTTCAGTAGTCATATTTATGTTTAAGTTTGTTTCTTACCTATTGTTGATCCTCCTAACTTTCACAATAAATAATGCAGCAACTTCCGTTACACTATCCGGCGTGGGATTTCATCGAATATGCTTTAGGTGAAGGGGAAAAACCTTTTATATATCATGCCTTCCACTCCTTTTCCCTTTAACCTAGCAGTATTGAAGAGGCAATAGGTAATAGGAAAGAAGGCTTTTTGAGTTGTACTGAGTTTTTTCACGCAATCAAATAAATATACTGCACTCCTATGCAATCGCGTCAAATCTCGCCACGTTTTGGTTAGCCGAATAGTTCATACACCTTCTCCCGGATTTCTCATGCATAGTGTGCGGAGTGTGCGGGGTCAGATTTCTTCCCCATCCTCCCACACCTCCCACACTCCTTGATTTCTCACTTGTGAGAAATCAAGGCTTCTGCCCCCCTGGGCTTCATAAAATCTACATGTAGGGTGGCCCAAACCAAAATGGCGGTAAGCAATTTTGGGTAGAAATCCGCTACTATAGTTATTTATTATGGAGCAAATGCGTTTGTGTGAAGCAGATCCTCCTTTAAAATCGCAAAGCTTCCCAGCCGTGAACACTCAGGAAGATGGCGATGTAGCATCGCCATCTGAAGAAGCCTTTTTCTTTGAGCGATCGCTCGATCTGCTGTCGGTCATTGGACTGGATGGCTACTTTAAACGGATCAACTCTGTCTTTACTCAAACCCTCGGTTACTCAGAAGCAGAATTCTTAGCCAGTCCTTTTCTGGACTTCGTGCATCCAGATGACCACTCTGCCACACTGCGAGAAATGGAGAAGTTGAATACGGGAGTACCAACGCTCTATTTTGAGAATCGTTACCGGACGAAGAATGGTAGCTACCGATGGCTGGCATGGACAGCATCACCGCAGATTGACCGAGGAGTGATGTACTGCGTTGCCCGTGACATGACCCAGCAAAAAGAGACGGAAGCCGCCCTACAACGCGCTAACCAAGAACTAGAACAGCGCGTTGCCGAACGAACTGCCCAGTTAGAGCAGGTAAATACAGCACTGCGGGAGAGCGAAGAGCGCAACCAATTGGCAATGGAAGTTGCCTGGATGTTTACCTTTGAGTGGCAGCCAAACCTCGATGTGGTCAAGCGATCGCCTCAATCTGCTTCCATCCTGGGGTTAAGGTCGTCATCGGCACAACAGGACACAGGTACTAATTATTTTCAACGAGTCCATCCTGACGATCGCGATCGCCTTTTGGCAGGCTTACAGGCACTTGCACCTGAGAACAGTACTTACAAAATCACCTATCGATTCGTGCGCCCGGATGGTCAAATCGTAATATTGGAGGAAAGCGGACGTGCGCTGTTTGACCAGCAGGGGCAGTTAACCCGATTGATTGGGATGACAGCAGATATCACAGAACGTCAGCAACTGGAAGCCGAATTAGAAGAAAGTCGGACAACCTTGCACAGACAACTGGCTGAAATTGAAACCATCTACCAGTCTGCTCCAATCGGGTTGAACGTTCTCGATACCGACTTGCGCTTTGTGCGGATTAACCAGCGATTGGCAGAAATCAATGGATTTTCCGTAGAGGAACACATTGGGCGAACAATTCGAGAGTTGCTACCTAACATCGCAGATACTGCCGAAGAGTTGCTGCGCCCGATCTTAGAAACGGGAGAAGCACTACTAAACGTCGAAATTCGGGGGGAAACTCCAGCACAACCAGGAGTACAGCGTGTCTGGCTAGAAAGCTTCTTGCCGTTAAAGGATGGCGATCGCGTAATTGGCATTAATACCGTCTGTGAAGATATCACCGAACAGATTCAAGTCGAGGAAGCCCTACGCCAGAGTGAAGAACGATTCCGCAGTATGGCAGATAATGCACCTGTAATGGTTTGGGTCACGGATGCCACCGGATACTGCACCTACCTTAGTCAAAGCTGGTACGAATTCACAGGGCAAACCGAAGCAACGGGACTGGGTTTTGGTTGGCTGGACGCGTTGCATCCAGAGGATTGTGCATTTGCTAAAGAAACATTTGTAAGCTCTAATACTCGTCACGAAGCCTTTCGAGCAGAATACCGTTTACGCCGTCAGGACGGAGAGTATCGGTGGGCGATCGATGCAGCAAGTCCCTGGTTTGGGGCGGATCGTCATTATAAAGGCTACATCGGGTCAGTTATTGACATCACCGATCGCAAACAGGCAGAAGAAGCCCTGCGGGAGAATGAAGACCGTTTGCGTATGGCAATCACCTCCGCCCAATTGGGAACCTGGGATTGGAATCTCATTACAGGAGAATTGAAATGGGATACAGGCTGCAAAGCCATGTTTGGGCTATCGCCCGATGGTGAGAGTAGCATTGAGTTATTTTTTGAGGGCTTACATCCCGATGACCGCGATCGCCTTCAGGAAATTGTTCAAGCGGCGCTCAATCCAGTATCAGGTGGCTTTTATGACACTGAGTATCGGACGATCGGCATTGAGGATAAAGCTGAACGCTGGCTTCGGGCAAAAGGGCAAGCCTACTATGATGCAATGGGAAAACCACTACGCTTCAGTGGCACGGTATTGAATATTACGCAACAAAAACAAGCCGAAGCCCAACGGGAACAGCTACTTCGGCAAGAGCAAGCCGCACGGGAAGCAGCAGAACGTGCCAACCGTATGAAAGATGAATTTCTGGCTGTTCTCTCCCACGAACTACGAACACCGCTTAACCCGATTTTGGGCTGGGCAAAACTACTACAATCACCCCTTGTCAATTCCGACAAACTCCAGCAGGGGTTAAGCGCGATCGAGCGCAATGCCAAGCAACAGGCACAACTAGTTGAGGATCTCCTCGATATCTCTCGGATAATTCGTGGCAAACTCGTCCTTAGCTTTGGAGCTATCGATTTATCTGAGCCGATTGCGGCGGCTTTAGAAACTGTTCGTTTAGCCGCAGAAGCAAAAGCGATTCAGCTTGAGGTGTTGCTTGACCCATCGGTAGGGCAGGTGAGAGGAGATGCAGACAGGCTGCAACAGGTGGTTTGGAATTTACTATCGAATGCGATTAAATTCAACTCTACAGGGGGACGGGTGACGGTGCAACTCACCTCTGTCGATCGCTATGCTCAAATTCAAGTTAGTGATACCGGAAAGGGCATCCAACCCGGATTTTTGCCCCATGTATTTGAGTTATTCCAACAGCAAGACAGTTCTACGACTCGTTCTTTTGGCGGATTGGGCTTAGGGCTGGCGATCGCTCGTCAGGTGGTCGAAGCGCATGGCGGCACCATTACGGCTGTAAGTACCGGCGAAGGGCTTGGGGCAACCTTTACGGTGCAGTTGCCATTAATGCCTATACCAAGTCCCGATGCTCCTGATTACCTCAACAATCAAACGCCGAATTTAGAGAATCTGCGAGCGATAGTGGTAGATGATGAGGCAGATTCTCTAGAACTGGTTAAGGTTGTACTGGAGCAGGAAGGCGCGACCGTGCGGGCAGTCTCCTCTGCTACCGAAGCCCTACGGTTACTGACCCAAGCTCAATTCGATCTGCTGATCAGCGATATTGGGATGCCAGAAATGGATGGCTACACCTTCATTCGTCAGGTTCGCGCTTTACCGCCTCAATTCAACCGGGATATTCCCGCGATCGCCCTGACCGCCTATGCCGGTGACACAAATCGACAGAAAATCCTCGTTGCTGGATTTCAAGCGCATCTGGCAAAACCGCTCTACCCGCAATGCCTGCTGGATGCGATCGCAACGGTTATCATCCCATGACAACTTATCCTGCTCTCTTCGGTGAAATTTCCGCAGTGAGCGATCGCTTGTGTAGATAGAGAATGTGAAATTAGATGAGTGGAAGGATAAAAATACCAAATTTATGACTAATTGTAGATATATTTCACATTAAAAATGTGGCTAAAGAGAGTAGTTTTATAAGACTGCTTAAACGACACTAGAATGAATCCCACCTTTTTACTAAGCCGATAGTGCAATGGCAAAAGCCTATCAATTAAGCCAATCTGTTTATATATAGAACCCGTCCCTACTTCCTTAATTTTAGAATTCAATTTTCATCAAAACTTCCAAGTATTACTTGTTTATTTAGGTACTTCTATGAAAAAATTGATTAAAGGTTTGCGCGAATTCAAAAGTAGCTATTTTTCCGCCAATGAAGAACTATTTGAACAACTTTCTCATGGTCAAAAGCCCAGAGTCTTATTTATTACCTGTTCAGATTCGCGTATCGATCCAAACCTTATTACACAAGCCGGCTTAGGCGAATTGTTCGTTATCCGTAATGCAGGCAACATTATTCCACCATTTGGTGCGACTAATGGGGGTGAAGGGGCAACAATTGAATATGCTATTCAAGCATTAGATATTCAGCAAATTATTGTCTGTGGCCACTCCCATTGTGGTGCTATGAAAGGGTTAATGAAGTTAGACAGTTTGCGGGTAGAAATGCCGCTTGTACATGACTGGCTCAAGTATGCAGAGGCAACCCGGCGGCTGGTGAAAGACAATTATAGCCAGTACGAAGGGGAAGAACTATTAGAAATAATTATTGCTGAGAATGTACTCACCCAAATAGAAAATTTGCGGACTTATCCGGTGATCCGCTCTAAGCTTCACCAAGGTCAACTCAGCATTTATGCTTGGATTTATCAAATCGAGACGGGAGAAATTTTGGCATACGATCCACAAAAACATGCCTATGTCTTGCCCCAAAATCAGCTTCCTCCATCGGAAATAGATGAGACATCACTTGGCCAACCTTTAACTAGCAATGTGGAAATACATTTCACTAAAACTCAACAACGACCGTTTCAATCCTCCCAAGAACTCCCTATTTCTACACATGAATGGTTTCCAATGACAGTTCTTTCTCCAGAGCAAATGGAGCGAATTTATCGAGGCTCGGCAACAAAGTAAAATGTATTGTATGGGGTTAAAATCAACATCTCTGTCAAACCTAGACACTTGCAAATGGACAAACTGAAGATGGTAGTATTATGAAGTTCTTCACAATATTATTGAAATCATCAGTAAACTACATTATCTGGACAATTTATTCCAGATAATGTAGCTTTAAAAATATCTGTTTTTGGCATTTTATCTTTAGATAAACCTTGATTTATAAGTATCAAGATCATCGAAAAATAAAAACAAATTACAAGTAGCACAACAATAGGAGAAATCGAGAGAATTTACTACAGATGACTTCACAAAAAATAGTAGAGGAATAAAATTTCCTGTAGAAAAGAGGTTATTTTAAAAAATCGTTAACATAAAATACTCCGTTATAAAACAATTTACAAAATCTCAGAGGATGTTTGGAAAGTAGTTGGCTGTGATTTTAGGCACTTATTGATCCCCCCTAACCCCCCTTAAAAAGGGGGGAACCGGAATCAAAGTCCCCCTTTTTAAGGGGGATTTAGGGGGATCTAAAACGTTTTGCTACCGACAAGAGGACTTTTCAAACATCCTCTCAGAGGATGTTCTAAAACTATGGGGATATCGTAATAAATATCACAGGTGTTATGCTGCTATTTGTAGACAAAATCATATCCGAATGATCTAATCGGGAACAGTGAGAATTAGTTACTGGCCTGTTTCCAAAAGCAAAATCCAGTGGTCGTCCTGGAACTAGAGCGATTCTAAAGAATACCAAATTTATTTGGTATCAGTATTACAACAAAGTCTTTAGAAAGTAGCTGGCATTTAACAAAAGCCGTCCTGGAAGGACGGGGCTTCATACCCATTTTTTCGGTGAGGCGATGCTGCAACATCTGATAACTCAACAATATTATTTCGCATTAAAGCTTTTGTCGGTACTGGGCTGCGGGCTGATAGCCGGAGTCTTCTTCGCCTTCTCGACTTTCGTGATGAACGCCCTTGCTCGGCTGAAACCACCGCAGGGCATTGCCGCTATGCAATCCATCAATATCGCGGTAATCAATCCATTTTTTATGACAGCGTTTTTGGGAACTGCTGCGGCTTGTATCTTTCTTTTAATATCCTCGCTATTAAAGTGGCATCAACCCGGTGCCGCCTACTTGCTTCTCGGCAGTTTGCTCTACCTCGTTGGTACATTAGGCGTGACAATAGTTTTCAATGTGCCGCTCAACGAAGCTCTAGCGAAAGTCGAGCCAGACAGCACTGAAGGTGCGAGCTTATGGTTTAGCTATTTGACCAACTGGACAATCTGGAATCACATTCGGACGGTAGCGGCGCTAGCAGCAGCGGCATCGCTCACCATCGCCCTTTGTTTAGGTTCAAGAATCGTCGGGGGACTCGATAATACGGTTAGGTAATTCCGCTACTAATGGGTAAGTAGGTCGGCGAAATTAAAGCTAACTGGCTAAGGGGCTGTCCTTTGTCACTTGTACTGAGCGTAGTCGTTCGCGTAGCGTCTCGCAGAGAAGTATTGGTCATTAGTAAGGGTTTTAAGTTTATTTACATTTCGTAACATACTTAGTTTTTTTGTGAATAATTCAATTATTTGCTCAACCATTCCTGCCATTGTTGAGCAGCCTTGTCACGTTCTGCTTTTTGGCCTGCGGGATCATAACTTCCCAAACTCTGCCACAACTGATTCCAGTCTTGCCCTTGGGGTAGCTTACTCACTACAGCCTTAACAATCAAAAAAGCCCGCTCACGAGTGAGATCGTTTGGTGCTTGCAAAAGAGGAATTACCAAAGGTAAAACTTCTTTTCCGCCTCGCATTAAAGGATACATCGAAGCTGTGTAGGGATTGTGCAGAATGTCAGGGTAATCATCAAGGGTAGCGACCAAAGCGGACAATGAGCGTTTATCTCCTAATTGGTGTAGGGCAGTGGCAGCACGGGCACGCACTTCTGGATTAGTATCATGGGTGGCTTGGAACAAAGCATCGGCACTAGCGGGATCGGCAATTTCGCTCAGTCCCTCGGCTGCAAGCCGACGGGTACGGGGGTTGGGGTTAGTCAAGGCTTCCAACAAAATCGGGGTAGCTTTTTTGCCTAAACGGATCAATTCACCCAGGGCTAAAGCGCTAGTGTCTTGATCTGTAGAGTAGAGACGTGCTTTGATCTGCTCCATAGGTGTCGCGGTAGCGTCTTGATTATTCATATACAAATTTCCTCCAATGGCCAGCATCACAACTATCACGAATATTCCTATTGTTCTCAAGATCAAGGTGTCCCTCCTCCCCCTGCTGGTGCTGCTGGTGCTGCTGCTGGCACATGCTGAAAGCTCAAGACAACCCGGCGATTACCCCGACGATTCGCTTCTGTATCTTGGTTAGTTGTGGCATCAGGGGTAAAGTCTTCGGTTGAACCAGAGCCGATAGTAACAGCACTAATTTGAGCTTCAGCTACACCCTTAGCACGCAGGGCTGCTCCCACTGCCTGCGCTCTGCGTAAAGATAGATCCAGATTATGCCCAGATGCGCCGCCGCGCCTGTCGGCGAAGCCTTCGGGAGTTACTTTGACATCAGGGAATCGCCGCAAGTAATCTAAGAATGTATCAATCTTGCCTGTTTCGCTGGAACTCAGTTGATCGCTGTCGAAATCATAGTAAAAAATGACTGGTTCGTGTACGTAAAAATCCTGATGCTTCTGCAAAGCTGCATCGAAGGTGGCGGATTGACCATCCTGTGCTGAGGCGCGATCATTCTCAACTTTGCCAGCACGGATTTGGAAGCCCCAATGAAGCGCTCCGTAAGTTGTCATGGTGTCTTCTCCTTTAGCCACCGTCTGAAAGTCGAAGTTGAACTCACCAGCGCCTCCGGGAGCATCGGTTAGTTCTGCTGCTTTGATATCAGTGGGGTCATCGGAGCGTTTGTAACCAATAGTGGCTCCGCTTGCACCACTAGAAGAGGGTCGTGAAAGTCCAGGGATTGCGGGATTGGGTTGGGCTGGGTCGTTGCCAAAGGGGTACTGGGCAGGTAATGCACTTCCGGCTGCGGCATTGGTTCCTGTACCACCGTGGGCAGGTGCATCATTATGCAGCGCATCAGTGAAATATCCGCCCTCAACTCCCGTGGTGGCATCAGCAGTGGTACGGAGGCTAGCACCACTAGCAGCAGGTAAAGACTGAGGTTCGACATTTGTACCTGTAGCATTTGTCAGACGCACAATCTGAATTAGTCCAATCTGGTTAGAGTAGGGAGCGGTGGTTTTGGGTTTGAAACGAATAGTAATCGGTAGACTCGCGCCGTTTGGTGTGGCATTTACTTCAAAAGTACCGTGTGTCAGGTCGTATGTGGGGTTAATTGCCCGTTGAATCAATTTTCTCTGGGCTGTTCCTGTCTGCTGCACCACATGAGTCAGTTCATGGGCGGTTAATGCATCATTACCTGGTGACTTACCCGCACCAAAGAAAATGTTTTGCTGGTGGGTAAATGCCTGAGCATTTAAATCCTGATTCATTTGCACCGATTGAGTGCCTGTATGTACCCGTACTTGACTAAAATCTGTACCAAAACGTGGTTCCATGAAAGAACGCACAGTATCTGGTAACGGGCTTCCTCCACTTTCACTGCTGTTTAGGCGACTCTCAAAGTTATCCCCAGTTTGGAAGCTGTCATTGGTAGCGAGTTGTAGCGATCGCTTCGTTTGTAATTCTTCTTCCGGTAAAATCTCTCTTTGGATAGGTGCATTAATAAGTTTAGTTTGTAGTTCCTCTTCCTCTTCTGGCATTGCCTCCCGTTGCACTAAGGGAGTTATGGCAGAGGCTAGAGGCTTAGTTTGCAATTGGTCTTGAGTCTGTGTATTCTGCAAACCTATTGGCTCTGGTTCAGTCATTCGCATAACCTGATCGGCAACTTGATCGGCTTCCTGCTCATAATGGTCGTCTGCCGCACCAACTGTGAGTTTTGCCTGGGGACGATGCAAAGATATGCGACTAATATCATGACCAAGGGGCTGTATGACCGCTTCTGGTTCCAAGAATTGCTCATCAACACACTGCGCTTCTTGAAGGTCAGTTGATGCCTCAGTTAGTCTTTGGATTGGAAGATTATTTGTTTGTAAACCAAAGCCACGCATTGGAGAAGCCAGTGTGGGAATAGTTGATGAGGTAAGGGACGGATTTAGAACAGTGGATATACCTGTTTTCTGGCGCTGAACTATGCGTAGATGCCCAGAAGCTTGTTGTCCGTCATTGCTCATATCACCCTTCCTTCATTTATGGCTCAACCAAGGCATATTGATAACACACATCATAAAATTTATCTAATTGCGATCACTATGGACTTAAGTGGAAATTATCTCGCCTAACCTTGAGGGATAGTTAACGTTTGTAACCACAGCTTAAGCTCTATTAATAACAACTTAAGCGTAACTTATAAGAACTTGAACGTTTATACCTACAGTTTCTTCTGTGGTAACTAAATAATTTTTTGAGGGAAAGTCTTTAGTGTGGTGACAAATTATCATCCAATACTAACAATAGTTGCTCATGAAATCGTCATTCTCTCTAAAAGCGATCTGCTCTCCCGATTTTTGTCGAAAAACTTGATTGCTCTTTATTTAAAATATCAAGAGCGATCGCAACGATGTGTTACACGGTTAGGCACTAGCGTTAGCGCTGCATAGTTAGACCCAACGAGTTCGATAGCACAGAGCGCATACCCTGTACCGTCTGACGCATCTGCTGTAGCTCCTCTATTGTCTGGTGAACGATCGGATTCGCTGCCCCCTGTCCACCGTATGCGCTGCCAGGTATCCGCCCCACAGTGATGAAGTAGATTTGGTTCGGTGATGCTTTGTACACAAGCCCACCTGAACGTCCAAAGTTGGCAAGCTGGAAGGTCTGATACGGAATGTAGTAGGTGACACCACCCTCACGCTGACCCGACTTCTGGTTGCGCCTGCCCTCAACGCGCTCTCGTGCTTGAGTAGCATGTCCAGCTGCCTCCTCTTCCGTTCGTCCCAATCCGATGGTGGTGTCGATTTGCACGGTGAGCACATCTACATCGCCCAGTAAACCTGCGATGATTGAGTAACCCTGTCCGCCTTTCTGACGGTCGGCAGCAGCGCCTAACTGGTCTAGCGAGTTGCGTAGTGTGTCGCGAGCCTGTAGATACTCTCTCATTTTGGCTTCAAGGATCTGTAGCGCGTTGAACATCGCCGTTTGCGCTCCGCGCAGTTGGGATACATTGACGCTGATCGCGGCCTCGCGAGTCTGGGCATTTGCCTGAGCGATCTGGGACTCTATCTGGTTGGTTTCCTCACGGTACCACTCTTGGCTGATTGCTGTGGCGATGGAATCCGGGCTAATGGTGTCCAGTGCCTGCTGCCCCAAACTAGTCAACCCTTGACCTAAGGTATTACTGGCAGCCGCCGTTGCTGCTGTACCCATCCCTGCTACACCGCCGATTGCTGACAACACCTTTAGTCCGGTTGACAGTCGGCTCTGCATTGTCGAGACCCTGGCCGAGATGGCGCTCCGCTGGGCAGCTAATTCCGGGTTCGCCTCGCGTGGGATGATGCCGGAGTTAAGGTTACTCAATGCAGAATTCAGCTCGTGTACAGCTTGCCTAGCATTACCCTGAGCAGCATTGAAATCGTTGCCTTTCTGTATCAGGGTGTCGTGATTCTGCTGTACATCTAAACGCATTGTTTCAGCGTTGCCTCTGACTCCCCCTGCCGACTCCTGAGCGCTTCTAGCACCAGTGGCCGCACCGACAATCTGCTCGGCACGGTAGGACGCTGACTGGTTAGGGTCTACAACCCCCATAGCTTCAAGGTGAATCATTTGCCCTTCAACGCGACCATAGTCTAATCGGACTTGCTGCAACTGTTGCTGAAAGGTCGAGAGCGTCCGGCCCTGCTCGCCGATATTGACAAGGTAGTCCGATAGCGCCGCGATCGCTGTTTCATTGGCGGAGATTTCGTCCCCGGAGACGGTACCAGTGCGCCCGCCGTTCTGCATGTTCTGGCGGTATCCTTCGATCTCGGTCATTTTGCTTTGTGCAGCGCTTCCGTCTGAGATATTGTTGACCTGCATCGCTGGCGGTGGTTGCTGCTGCATCTGCTCACGTTGGTCTTGCTCACCAAAGTCGGCGAAATCCCTCAGGTCTTCGGCCTGATCGCGCTGGATACTATACCCCTTCTGCTGCACTACATGAGTTAACTCATTATTTTCTGGTGACTTCCCTGACCCAAAGTAAATATCACTTTGAGTCTGTTCTTTTGGTAAAATCTCCCGTTGCACAGCAGAATCAGGCATCGACATGACTTGATTTGCCATCATCTCAGCTTCTTGCTCATACTGGTCTCCTGGTTCTCCAACCGTGAGTTTTGCCTGTGGACGACGCAACGGTATGCTACTAATGTCGTGACTAAGGGGCTTTTCTTTGAGCGCCAAGGATTGCTCATCCGCAGATTGCACCTCTTGAAGGTCTGGTGCTACCTCAGTTACTGTTTGGGGCACAGTAGTATTGATTTGTGAACCAAAGCCGCGGATTGGATTCGCTAGTGTCGGAGTATCTTGCGAGGCAAGGGAAGGATTCGTAAAACTAGATGCGGCTGATTTCTTACGCCCAATTATGCGATCGCTCATCTCACTCTACCTTGGATATCACAAGGCTTGTTTTTGAAGCAAATTATACACTTTATCTAATTGCGATCGCTATGGACTTAAGTAGAGATTATTTTGTAATGCGATCGCACTAATAATTTCCTAGCTTTCCTTTGACTGCACCACCGATGCGGGCTGTTTTTAACTGTGCTTTAAAGTAGCTTCGCCAATAGTCACAATCTGCGGGGTGAGCAAAATACTGCTCCACAACTTTATCAATTTCGGCAAGTTGTTGTGTCGAGGGCGTACCGCCAGCATCAACGACATCCCAAGATGCCGCAACTTTCTGCCCAATAGCAATTGAGGCTTGCTTTGCTAGTCCGGTTGCCAGAGGTGCTAAGTAAGTGGAGATGTGGTTGTGTCCGTGTTCATCATCAGTATGATCGTGATCGCCATCTTTGCGATCGTGATCGAGTCCTTCATCTGGGTTGTCAGCTTTACTATCTTTAACCGGATTTTTGATATCGTCATGGTCTTTAGCTATTTCTGTATGGCTCGGTGGTGTATAGCTCTTTGGTGCAATTCCTTCCTTGGGGCCGTTTTCATCATACAGGTCACTCACACCGCCTAATTTGCCAGGTGTACCTGTACCGGACTGTTTCTTCTTTTTCTGGATGTTAGTTTCTTCACGAATTTTCGCGATTACTTTATTGATCTTGGCGACGATTCTGGTAACTGCTGCATTCCAAGCTGCACCTAGGGTGTCTTCTAGGAGTTTATTAATTTCCTCTTCCAGGCTTTCGATTGCAGCAGCTATCTTTTCACCAATTACCGGAATCTTCTTGGCAGCTGCCTTAATCAGCTTCAAGGGGTTATTTTCGTAAGCCCACTGATATGCTGTTCGCAAAATATGACTCTTACCCTCGAAAGCTTTAGCAGCCGCTTCCAACTGAGTGTTAATATTGCGAATGCCTTCAGCTAAACTATCGGCTGTCCCTTGAATTTCACCCGCGGCCGTTTTACCTGCTCCTTCTAGTGCTTTTTTGTCACTATCAAAATAGTCCTTATCGCCGCCTAATTTCTCGTTGGCGCTATTGAGTACATCTAAAACCCCAGAACCCAAAGAAGCCCCTTTTTTGACTGCACTAGCACCCAAATCGCCTGCTTTTTCTGCGATCGTGGCGGCAGTAGGTGCTAGGGCTGAAATGGTAGGAATTGCTTTGTTAATCAATGAGCTGACTGTCTTTCCTAAAGCCGAGAAATCTGCTGGATTGGCTTCATCCATTTCCATATAATCGAGACAAGCCATAATCATTTCGTTGGGGCCTTTCTTCGATTTGTCAAAGGGATTCATCTCTTTGACTTTATCAGCCACTTCTTCTAAAACACTAGCAGCTGTATCTGTCAGGTTGAAAGAACCAGTGGTCATCACTTCCCGCACTTGTTTCTCACCACTTTTACTAGTTGCATTGGGATTTACCAAATTTTTCTGCTCAGGGCTGCCATCGGCTTTATTGGCATGGACTTGCGTATTTAAAACCTGATCTTTATTTAGTGTTTCAGTCTTTTTGTTCCCCTTACCGTCATCCTCAACAACAACTTCCAAGCCGCCTTCTCGAATTAAAATGTTGATGCCAATCTCACAGAAATTAGAGTGAGCATAAAAGTCTTGCATCGTGTGGATACCACTGGAGAATTCCCGTGGTCCTAGTCCATCTTCTTTTTTCCGTCCCAAATTTGCTGATTGACGCAGCTTACCGGTTAACCATTTCTTACTCGTATTCATATAACGTGGAATGGCACTTTCATCCACCTGGAAGGCTTTGGCATCCTGGGGATTCATAATTTTGCCTTTGGTTTCGGTGGCTGCATAACGGCGATCGACATTGGCATAGCCTTTATCGCTGGGCCCCTCAGTACCCTTGAGCTTACTAGTCACACCAACATCTGGATTGGTCGGATTGGTAAAGTCATTTTGGGGATTTGCTGGATCAACCTGGTTAAAAACGTCGCTACCCCGCAGATCCGTAGGGTTGTCAATATGCTCAACAGGATCGTATGTTCCAAATTCTGCGGGTTTAAGTCCACGCCCAAATTCTTTGATTGCCAGAATGTTGAGGATGGGCATAATCCCTTCGGCTGTGAGCAATGCTACTGTTCCAGGAGTCAGAGCTTGAGACATATCGCGTTCCCAGTTTCCCATACGTCCCTTGCGCGCCTCGTCTGCATTCAACCCCATCCCGTGGAGTGCTTCTTCTGTCATCCCGGCGTGACCTGTGCCCCCCTTGTATTGCCCAACACCTTTGTCATCTTTGACAATATCAGTAGTGCCCTGAGCAAATCGCATGATTTTTGTGGGTGCAGCCGCGATCGGCATTACCTTGGCTTGCACTGTGCCCATTTGCTGCACTACATGAGTCAATTCATGGGCAGTCAACGCATCCTTTGCAGGAGCTTTCCCTGCACTAAAGTAAACATCCTGGTTGTGCGTAAATGCCTGAGCATTCAAATCCTGATTCATCTGCACCGCTTCGCTGCCTGTATGCACTCGCACTTGACTAAAATCGGCACCAAAGCGCGGCTCCATAAAGCTTCGGACTTCATCCGCTAACGGACTTCCTCCACCTTTACTACTATTGAGCCGACTCTCAATATTATCCCCAGCCTGCAAACCACCATCCGTAGCCAGTTGCAATGAAGGCTTGGTTTGTATTTTCTCTTGAGTCTGCTCTTCTAGTGCTATCTCTCGTTGCACAGCAGAATCAGGCATCGATATGACTTGATTTGCCATCATGTCAGCTTCTTGTTCGTATTTGTCTCCAGGCTCACCAACAGTAAGTTTTGCCTGTGGACGACGTAATGATATGCGACTTATGTCGTGACTAAGGGGCTTTTCTTTGATCGCTTCTGGTTCTAATAATTGCCCATCAGCAGACTGTGCCTCTTGAAGGTCTGGGGCTACCTCAGTTACTGTTTGGAGTGGGGCAGTATTGATTTGTGAACCAAAGCCGTGTATTGGGTTCGCTAGTGTCGGAATACCTGGTGAGGCAAGCGACGGATTCGTAAAAGTTGATGCGGCTGATTTCTTACGCCCAATTATGCGATCGCTCATCTCACCCTACCTTAAGATTCACAAGGCGTATTTTTGAAACGAATTATACACTTTGTCTAATTGCGATCGCTATCGACTTAAGTGGAAAGTATTCTGTAATGCGATCGCTCATCTCACTTTTAGCTATACTAATACGACAAAAATTGCTTAAATTTTAGCGATTGTGCCACGAAGCTCGTCTTATTATCGATAATAAAAGTAACCCTTCAGCAATTTCCCATTGTACTCTATTAGTAAATCGTAACAATATTTTTAACTATGACTACACAAACACTACCTCCACCAGAAGTTTATCAAGGTCAGTTTGGGGAATTTACAATTACTCAGAGCGATCGCACTGGCGTAATTATCTACCGCGCTGGCTTAATGATAGCAGCCCTCAGCTTTGCTATAGGCAGCGCTTTGATTTTGTTCAACAATAACCCGACTGTTGTAGCTGCACTTACACCTTTATATGCTTGTTTTAGTCTCGCTCTTGGTGTAAGTTTATTTACCATTCATATCTACATGGCATCACTGCATCGAATGTTGCAAATTTTTTGGGCGATCGGTAGTATGGCATCAGTTATTCTGGCAATCTCTAGTACTGAACCTTTAGCTCTGACTGTTTACAATCAACCTCTCACCTTATTTGGGGTTGGTTTTATTTTCGTTGCTTTGACAGGGATTTATTTTAAAGAGGCTTTTTGCTTCAATCGCTTAGAGACTAAAGTATTAACCCTAATAGTACCGCTACTGTTATTAGGACATTTAGTGGGAATTTTACCAACTCAGGGCGAAAGTGTTTTATTAGGAATTTGGGCAGCGTTGTTTTTGATATTTGCCCTGCGAAAGACAGTGCAAGCAATTCCTGGTGATATTGGAGATAAATCTGTATTTACTTACTTGGAAGAACAACGTCTAGCTAAAATTTAATGCAGGCAAAAAACCGTCGGCGTAAAAATTTTCCAAAAATCAAACTAATAAAACGCCAAGAAATGTGGACACTTACGGCTCAGGGGTGGGCGATTGCGATCGCTTTGATTGCTTACTTAATATTTTTTGCTATTACTCATGTACACTCATTTCTCGCCGTGACTTCCCCGATTAAATCAGCAGAAGTATTAGTTGTTGAAGGATGGCTACCAGATTATGCCATACAACAAGCTTTAACTGAATTTAAAAACGGTTCTTATGATCTAGTAATTACTACAGGAGGATCGATAGAAAAAGGAAATTATCTTAGCGAATATAAAAGCTTTGCAGAAGTATCAGCCGCTACCTTCGAGAAACTCGGTTTAGAATCGGAGAAGGTAGTAGCTGTTCCGACACCAAACGTAATAAAGGATCGTAGTTATGCATCTGCTGCTGAATTTTATCGCTGGCTATCCGATTCCAATTTAAAGCTACAATCAGTTAATGTTTTTTCTTTGGATGTTCACACCCGTAGGAGTTGGTTGCTATTCAGAAAAATACTTACACCTAAAATCCAAGTTGGTGCGATCGCAGCTAGAACTCATGATTACGATCCAAACAAATGGTGGGTTTCTAGCCAAGGTGTGCGAACAATTATTGATGAAGGCATCGCTTATATTTATGCGCGGTTTTTGAATTGGAAAGCCTAAAGGTGTAATTCGTAATTCGTAATTCGTAATTCGTAATTTCGAGTTACGAATTAGGGACTTCCAAGCAAAAAATATTTAACTTAACGAGGGCTTTTAGCAATACACAAAATCATATTATTTTTCCAGTATTTGTAATAATGCTTGTCGATAAATTTTTAGACCCTCAGCATTGAGATGGTCGCCATCACTCGTCAAATTTTCTTTAAGAACATTATTCTCATACAATGGTGCTAGCCCTGCTGCTGCAACTGGCACTTTTTCTTTTTCAGCGACTTGATTAATCAGAACATTTATTTGTTCAACTTTAGGAAGTGGGGCTGATACAGTTGGATCTAAGCTGGCTGCAACTGTTGAATAAAAAGCCGGAATCAGAAAAATCTCTTTATTTCCCATTGTTCTAACAAGCGTGATCGCCTCTTGGAGATTTTTGCTAAACAACTCATCACTAATTCCATACCAAGCATCATTCCCACCTACGGCAATAATAGCTTTTTCGCATTTAACTTTAGTAGGAATTAAACTTTTTAGTTGTTCTAGTAAAGAGATTGTGCTTAAGCCATTTAACCCAAAATTAAAAGTACCACTCCCAAGGGTATTACCAAGCCCAGCCGAAATAGAATCGCCAAATAAGCAACCTGAAAACTGTTTATCTTGGGCGGCGAGTATTTGATATTGCAGTGCAATTTTTCCAAAAGATGAAGAAATTACATTGTCTTTTGGTGGTGCATCAGCAGAATTAGAAGATGAATTTGCTAGTCCAACTAGCTTAGAAATTTTTGACACATCAACAACTAGTTGATTACTAGGATATGCTTCTAAAAAGCTGATTAATCCTAGACCTTCTGGTGATTTTGCTCCGATGATAATGGCAGAACGTAGGGCTTGTATACTGGCTTGATCGCGGCGGGCGATCGCACCAGAAGCAAAAGATAAAATTTGCTTGCCCATTCCTGTATTTAGCAGTTTATCTAAAGCCACAATATCAAGCGACATTTTCACTTGAAGGGCTTCTTGAAACTTCTCTTTCTCTTTAGCGCTGAGGTAATCTAAGAAAGATTGCAAATCGCTAGAAGCCTTTTGTGTCTCGCCATAGTTGCGTATATCTGCTACCGGGATCGATTGCTCAAACAATCCGTATCTGACAGTAACTTTCTCGGCTGCCAAACTAGGCAATAAACCAAGGCCACTATGCACCAGTAAAAATATTAAGCACCCAGATAGGCTTATTAAAAGACGATAAAAATATTTCATCACAGAAGATAGATAAGAAGATAGTCAATAGTTAATAGTCAAGAGTCAAGAGTCAAAAGTCAAGGGGTTAGTCATTTGTCATTAATTATTCTTCCCCTGCTCCCCATCAACCTCATCCCCATCAACAAACCAATACGGTTCGGTTAAGATCCCCCAGCCTACGGCGACTCCCTTAAAAAGGGGGTAAATAGCAGCAAAAGCCCCCTTTTTTTAAGGGGGGTTGGGGGGATCTCCGAGAGCCAAACATACTAACCGAACCGTATTGATCAACAAACAACCCCAATTTGGGAATACTCAATCGAGTAGGCGTGAGGATGGTACGGTGGTAGAAGAAAGCGCATATTGGTTAGCTTGGGCGCAAATTTCGGGAATTGGGCCGGTATTATTGCGACGGCTGCAACAGCATTTTGGTACGCTAGCAACAGCTTGGAACGCTACCAAGGTGCAGTTAGGAGAAGTGGAGGGTTTTGGTTTTCAGACACTAGAAAAAGTAGTACAACAGCGATCGCGTTTGCACCCAGAACAACTATTCACCAAGCATCAGCAAGAAAATTCCCATTTCTGGACACCAGCAGATGCAGATTATCCCCGCTTACTGCTAGAAACTCCGAGTCCACCGCCGATTTTGTATTATCGCGGTGAAGTTGAACTCCAAGAAAATCTCGGACAAAAACCGATGGTTGGGATTGTCGGCACACGCCAACCCTCAGAATATGGCATCCGTTGGACTCGCCAAATTAGTACAGCTTTGGCTAAAAATGGCTTTACCGTCGTTTCTGGGATGGCTGAGGGAATTGACACAGAAAGCCACAGTGCTGCAATGAAAGCAGGTGGACGCACGATCGCAGTTTTGGGAACTGGTGTAGATGTTATCTATCCACATAAAAATCGGGATTTGTACAAGCAAATTTTGACGGCTGGATTAGTTGTGAGTGAGTATCCCACAAAAACCCCACCCGATCGCACGCACTTTCCCCGCCGCAACCGGATTATTGCAGGTTTAAGCCGCGCTATTTTGGTAATGGAAGCGCCTTTAAAATCTGGTGCGTTAATTACAGCTACCTACGCAAATGAATTTGGTAGAGATGTCTATGCTTTACCTGGAAGAGTGGACGATCATCCATCTCAAGGGTGCTTAAAGTTACTGAGTCAGGGAGCAAGTTTTATTCTTAAGGAACTAGACGAACTGTTAACAATGCTGGGAGCAATACCACAAATTGATGGAGTTGAGGTTTCCACAGCGCCAGAAAAGTTAATGCCAAGTTTATCGCCAGAATTGCAAACGGTAATGGATGCGTTTACAAGTGATGCTTTACCCTTCGATTTTATTGTCCAACAAAGCGGCATGGCTGCTGGCTCAGTTTCCGGTGCTTTGTTGCAGTTGGAACTTATGGGTTTAGTTTTGCAATTACCAGGAATGCGGTATCAAAAAAGTTAAGAGTTAAAAGAAAACTATGTATGAATTAAAGGAGATTGTAAAGCATAGAGAAGGTATTTACCCAAAAGATTTTTATTGTCTGCTCGGAGCAGCATAATCCTCTGTCCCATACAACGTGTAAGGTGCAGTTTTGTTGTGACAGTTAACTACTTTAGAACAAGCTTCTATTGCAGCAGCCCACACCCAACTTCCAGGCAATTCTATTAATTCATCACTCATGTAAACTACAAACTCTCTAACTCTTGTACAAACTTTTCTAAAGTTAACTTCTTCCTCCGTGTTCTCTGTGTATCTGCGGTTTATAAATCATTTATTTAACCACAGAGGCGCAGAGAACGCAGAGAAAAGAGGTTAAAGAGCAACTTAATAAACCCTAGCTTTCTAAAGGGGATAATTAGACTTGTGTGTCTTTAGAGGAGAGGTGTTAGAGACTTTTGCAACAAATCTAATGACCAATAACTAATCAATTCATAAGTTCATTACAACAATTGTTGCAATCATTTAAACGTTTCTTATACATTGAAGAGTATTTGTTGCAAAGTATTAAGTATTTGCTGCAACTGATTATACCTTTGCAAGAAATACTTAAGCGTTTCTTATACATTGAAGAGTATTTGTTGCAAAGTATTAAGCGTTTGCTACAACGGATTATACATTTCCAAGAAATGCTTAAGCGTTTCTTATATATGGAAGAGTATTTGTTGCAAACGTTGGAATTTTGGCAATTAGTGTTTGAATTTGAGCAATGACTATTTGGTTAATAGTTTCGGGTATAGCAATCCGATTTGATTTGCAAATAGAAATTGTAACTTTAATTGCGATCGCCAGCCTCTACGGGGTATAATTTGCGGTTTGCAGCGCTTGCGTAGCGCTAGTTCCCCCAGCCCCCTGTCTTATCCAAACGATACGCCGACCTACTTATCTTGGAGGATAATACTGAGGATTCATAACTGGAGGCTGATAACCATTTGCCGGTACAGTACTTCCCATCGCATTAGGTACAGGACTGATAACAGGGGGCTGATAACCACTCATGGGTAAAGTACCTGTGGTACTGTTGGGTAAAGCAGGATTCCCAATCTGCGGCTGATAACCATTTGCAGGTATAGTGCTTGTGGTACTGCTGGGTGTAACAGCATTTTGGCTAAACTCTTGGTAAGCAGCACGAGAAATTGAGCTAATCAGTTTTTCGGCGCGAGGGTCGTTTTCGGGGCGTTGTACCATAACGCTAGCTATATAGCGCTTGCCAGTGGGAACAACAATTAAGCCTGTATCTGCCAGCATAGTACCGATATCGCCCGTTTTGTGGAATGCTCTTGCCCCTGTTCCCAAACCTGATGGTAGTAAAGTGTCCCTTTGGGTGCGACGCAAGATATCGAGCATGAGATCGCGTGATGGCATACTAACTAAATTCCCCTGGCTCACAATAGCCATCAAATTCGCCAATTCTTTGGGACTAGTAGTATTTGTCCCTTGCAAATCTGGCAGGTTATTACGAATTGTTGTGGTTGTCAATCCCCAAGTGCGGAAACGCTGGTTTAACGCCTCTATCCCTCCTAGTCGAGCAATCAGCATATTTGTCGCCGTGTTGTCGCTGATTGTAATCATTTTAGTGACGACTTCCAGGGCATTGTACTTGGTTCCGGCTGGTTTTGACCCCATATCTCCAGAACCGCCAGCTACCATATCCTGTTGCATGGTCAGCATTTCATCAAGGCGAATTTTCCCCGCATCCACATCCTGGAAAAAGGCAAGTAGGATCGGCACTTTAATTGTGCTTGCTGCTGGAAAATTGTTAGAGCCGTTGACATCTACATAATTGCCAGTGTCCAAATCTACCAAGAAAACACCGGGTGCAAGATTTGGGTAGTTCGCTGCCAAATTTTGCACAGCATTTTTCAAGGAGATAATTTCCTGGGATAGATATAAGCTCGAAGATGCAGTTGGGGGAGCTTGGGTAGGTTGTGGCTGCGATCGCGCCATATTACTATTAGATTGAGGTGCAGAAGTTGTACTGATGCGATTAGCCGGGTCTAATACTGACAATACCGTGCCCACAATTGCACCCATCCCAATACCCACAATCAACAAGCGCACAACATACAACATAGTTTTGGCCATTGGCTTTAATCGCGTTTTCCGCGATGAAGGCAGGCCTCTTTTTGGTTTTTCCATCCGCACTGTTTTCACCATTACAGCACCTGGTCGAAAGGGAGGAATTTTCCCCTTTACAGT
The DNA here is from genome assembly GCF_014222285.1 of Nostoc sp. UCD121. GTDB lineage: Bacteria > Cyanobacteriota > Cyanobacteriia > Cyanobacteriales > Nostocaceae > Nostoc. Next base: position 18,426 of record NZ_JACKZS010000027.1, on the reverse strand, counting down.
TGGTATTGGTTTTACTGCCGTTGGCATGACTAATCCCGATTTTACCCTACGTGTAGTACCAGGGGTTGGGGGGGGAGCAACGCCTTTTTTGGAGCGTGCTAGCGCCGCTCCTCGTCCATTGGCAGCTTGCTGCTGGCTATTAGCTTTAACTTTCTTTTGCGCCACTTTTTGAACTTTTTGTGGACGTTGGCGGCGATTTAGGGGTTGTCGCCGCGAGAAAGCTGTTAGTTCGTCACTTGACTCTGACACAGTTACTCCTTGTGACCGACTTGACTGAAGAGGTAGGGGGCAGGGGGCAGGGAGCAGGGGAGCAGGGAGCAGAGGGTAGGGGAGACAAATGGAGAGATTTATTCAATAATTCTCCCTTGTCTTCCTTGTCCCCCTTGTCTTCCTTGTCTCCCTTTCCTCTTCTCCCTTTCCTCTTCTCCCTGCCCCCTGCCCCCCTGCCTCTTCTCTGACCCAAAACTTAATCTTTAAGCAATATTAATACTCAAATTCCACTTTGCCACTAAGTAGCGTTTTTGTGTTTAGTTTAAGCCATATTAAATATTTGGGGGGGTGATTGCGTATATATTAAACGAATAATTACAAGTTTTCACTATCCCTCTGGTTTTTCAAAGCCCATTCTACCTGCTGCAAAATTCCTCGCAGCATGGCTACTTCCCCACTTTTCAGGTGAGCGCGATTATATAGTTGGCGAAATTTTCCCATGCGACTAGCTGCTGTATGGGGATATACATAACCAATTTTCAGTAATAGTGATTCTAATTGTTGGTAGTATCCTTCTAAAACATCTAAGGGTGCGAGTTCAGTTTGGGTTATGGTCTGAGTGTCAAATTGTTGGGCAGATTGTGACAATTCATAACAGCAGATTGCCACAGCAGTAGCTAAATTTAGGGCTACATAATCTTTACTGGTGGGAATACCAACAAACCTCTGGGCATAATTTAATTCTTCATTGCTTAATCCCCGGTCTTCCCTGCCAAAAATCAGTGCTGTGGGTTTTTCTGGTTCCTCCAGTAACCAGGGTAGTGCAGTGCGTGGGTTTTCTAAAGGTGTTTCTAAACTGCGAACGCGACCGGTGGTAGCGATCGCCCGTACACATCCATGCAATGCTTCTGGTAAGGTCGCTACATATACGGCAGATTCTAAGATTTCTTGACCATGAACAGCCATCATCAAAGCTTCCGTCGAGAGCGGATCGCATTGGGGGTTCACTAATACTAAATTATATAGCCCGAAATTTTTCATTACCCTGGCGATCGCGCCGATATTTATCGGCCCAGCTGGTTCTACCAACACAATTCTTAATCCAGCCAAGCCCATTTTTTGCCTCCTGCGATCGCACCATAAAATATTTTTAGGCTAACTCTCAGCGTTGTAGTTCTGCAGAAGAGTTTTCTTGAAATCATTTTACCTGTTTGATGCACTCACCCCTCGAAGGAGTGGAATTCAACCATTTATATGAGATGCTGATTGATGATTAGTGAGTTTTGCCAATGTCTGTTGTTTCTGCCATCACTGTTACCGTTCCCGCCACAACTGCTAATTTGGGGCCTGGTTTTGATTGCATCGGTGCAGCTTTAAAGCTGTACAATGAGTTCAAATTCACTCGCCTAGAAGAAGGTGGGCTAATTATTCATGTCACTGGTACGGAAGCTGAACGAGTCCAAAGTGATGAAAGCAATCTTCTCTACCAGGCGTTTGTCAAATTCTATCAACATATAGAGCAAACGCCGCCAACTGTGAAAATAGAGATTAAGTTAGGTGTCCCACTAGCGAGGGGTTTGGGTAGTTCGGCAACAGCGATTGTTGGCGGATTAGTTGCGGCAAATCAACTTGAGGGTGCTACTCTTTCTCAGTCGCAGGTGATGGAGTTAGCGATCGCAATGGAAGGACATCCTGATAATGTAGTCCCAGCTTTGTTGGGAGGATGTCGTCTGGCTGCTACCAGTGGCACAGCTTGGGAAATTTGTGATGTTCCCTGGCATAAAGATGTTGTACCAGTTGTGGCTATTCCTAATTTTGAACTTTCCACTTCAGAGGCGCGGGGCGTTTTGCCAACAGAGGTGAGTCGCGCTGATGCGATTTTCAATACGGCACATTTGGGGTTACTGTTGCGCGGCTTGGAAACTGGTAACGGACAATGGTTAAAAACAGCTTTGCAAGATAAATTGCATCAGCCCTATCGGAAAGCTTTGATTCCTGGTTATGATGCTGTCAACATTGCCGCTGTTAGTGCTGGTGCTTATGGTATGGTAATTAGTGGTGCGGGGCCGACACTGTTAGCTTTGGCGGATCAATTACACTCAAAGGCGGTGGAGGCGGCGATGTTAGCTGCTTGGCAAGAAGAAGGAATTACAGCCGAGGTGCGATCGCTATCTCTCGATACCCAAGGCGCAAAAAGCTTTTAAGATTTTACTCAGCACTTAAAACTCGGTTTATGGAGCAAATTCAGGCTGAAATAGCGGCGCTTAACTCTCAAATTGAAATTCTTTTAGAAGAACGCGCTGCACTCACTATTAATAATGTCATCTCTAGCGAGAATGATTCACCCCAGGCAATGGTTGAAGCATATCGCCGTCAAGCCAGGGAAAATGCCCAACTATCAGTTGAACTCCAGGGCATTGATGCTGCGATCGCAGCTTTGGAATTTCAGATCAAACAAAAACAAGGTAAGTTAGTGCGATCGCAAGTTGCATCAAAACAACTTATCCAACAGCAGGAGTTAGAAGAAGCGAAAGAAGTGGCACAGGTTCATGCTCAACGCATTAATCAACTGGCTGGAGAATTGGCGGCAGAAGTCCGTTTTCTTAAAGCTTGTGCCAATGAACTGAGTCCAATGTATTGGCAGATTTATTACAAGCCTTTCATTACTGGGTTCAAAACAATCTCCGTTCCTTATGTCCGCTCTGATTTAGAAGTGTGGACAATTGTCAACCGGATTATTTAATTCTGTGAGCTACAGCATTAAGCTAAAACACATCTAATTTGCATAACCAAATTTCATCAAACTTTTGTGGGTTAGGCATCTTGCCTGCCCATGATTGCAAATTTAGCAGTGGTTCTCCCTTAATAGTCATTGTCAGCTACACAAATTCCTTTACATTTAATACCGTTCGTAGCGGTGCGCTGACAATGAGAACAGAGAACTTTTTCATTTTCTATTTCTTGATTTATCTTTATACTGATGCTTGCCTGTAAATTATCGTTTTCTGTCTGGAGTTTTACAGTCATAAATCACAACAAATCTGCCAATATATCGGTTATTTCATCAGTCTAACTTCTGCCCATTACCATCTTAACTTTTGGGAACAGCAGCACAGTTTAATGCCTGTTGCACCTGAACGGGAGATTTATCTGTGATTAACTCAATTTTGCCGTCAGCATTGCGATGCCAAGAAGTGGCTTGGACAAGAACTCCTGATGATGCTGGGGGCATTTGGGCTTGTACTGTCTGTGTACTGCGGTATGCAGAGATGTCGCGGATATCAGACCAAGTGCGATCGCTCCTAATTTCCTGAGTTGGATTTTGTGGCACACCACCCCGTCCTGTTGCCACAAAAGTACTACCTTGGTTTGCAGAACAACCACTGGCTATTTGTTGAGATGAATCGACGACATTTGCTGGTAGTTCAACTAAGCCAGAATTTGGATCGACACCGATAGTATTAACTTGAACAGTGCCGCTGACCCCAAATTGCGAACTGGCAGTGATATCACTATCGGTAGTGAGTTGGTCACGGAATTCCAATCCGAAGATGCCTTGAGTAGTGATTTGGATGTTGCCGCCTTGTCCGAGTACAGCATTCGCCGAAATGTCGCTGTTTTCTTTTGGGACAGCGACAATAGACCCCGCACTGATTTCAATGTTGCCTCCTGTAGAAGCACCATGAGCATTAGTGATGATGCTACTGCCACGCCGCAACAAGAGAAAATCACTTGCCTGGAGACGGATATTACCACGACTACCTCCATTCACTTCCGCTCGTAGGTTTGCTTTATTATCCAAGAAGATATTACGGGCGTTAATATTGAGATTACCTGCATCCCCTGTTCCAGAATTGCTGACGGTAATTTCTGCGCCATCGCGAACGCTCAAGCTGTCAGTTATGATATTCACTGACCGAGCAGTAAAGGCATTGGCTGCGGATGCGGTAATAGTACTGGGCAGTATCCGACCATCAGCTAAAGGTTGAGAGATGCCCTGCACGTCAATGTTATTAACCCGTAAATTAACACTGCCAGCAGATCCTTGGCCCAAGCTGGATGAGGTGATCTGTCCACCGTTGAAAACACGCAGGCGTTCAGCTTGCAGGTTAATATTTCCACCCTGACCAACTGCATCCTTAGCTACTGCAACAGTGATACCACTAAATGTATTGCTAAAACTATCGATCATAGGGTCGCTGACTTCTACATCTTTTGCATGAATCTCGATATTTCCAGCTTTGCCAGTACCTGATAGCGCACTAGATATAGCCCCACCATCTGCTACTTGCAAATATCCAGTATCGATAGTGATATTGCCGCCTGAACCTTTTGCAAAACCTTGAATTGCACTGATGACAGCACCAGTCAATCCAGAAGGTGTCACCCCCTTAATTTCGAGACTCTCAGCAGAGCGGATCGAGATGTTCCCTGCATTGCCAGTAGTCATGAACTCAAAACCAGGGAAGTTAAAGCCAAGGATATCTGTACTGATGCGACCTCCATTGAGCAGATGAACTCGATCTGCCTCAATGGTGATACTGCCACTATTATTCCTGTCACCACCATTTACCAAAGTAGTAATAGCGCTAGGTCGAAAATTAGCAATACCAGTAAAAGGAGAAGGAAATGGGTTGTATCCGTTCACTTCCACATCTTTAGCACGAACAGTAATATTTCCAGTACTAGTATCGTTGATTCCGGTTAACTGAAAAGTCGAAAAGTCAAAGGCAAAGCCATTATTAATGGACTGCAACCAAGCTCCATTCAGAATCCGTAAACGTTCAGTTTCGATGGTAATGTCTCCTGCTCTTGCCCCAGTTCCCGATACACTAGTGAATAATCCAGGGGTATCATAATTCTCTGGCACAGAGGCTCCTAACAAATCTACAAATTCTGTGGTTTTGACGGTGATACCCTGCCCTTGTCCAAAATTACCAGTAGCAGAACTAATTCCTGAACCATCGGCAACCGTCAAACCCCGCCCCCGAATGTTGATTGCTCCGCCATTAATCCCACTTGTATCGATGAGTGAAGATTGTCTGAGCGAAACTGTTCCCCAGTCAGCCAAAGCAGGGCTAGTTAGTTGCAATCCAGCTTGATTATTCAAACCAACCTCAGCATTTCGCAATGCCCATAATTCAACTCTTCCGTCAGGATTAGCAAGGCTGGTCTGATTGATGTCGATTTCACTACCCACCAACGCCACAGTTTTAGCCTTGAACATTTGTGATGGGCGAAAAAAGAAGTTGAGTGCTGGGGTTCCTTGGGTGCGAATTGTTCCGGCATTAGCTCCAAGTTGCAATCCAACTGGCACACTCATAGTTAATAAAGCGGGTGGTGTGGCATCATTGGCATTAAACTTGAATCCGTCCGCAAATTTTATGCTGTCGGCAGTAGTCCCAACAAATGACCCACTAATATTTAAGCTGGCATTAGAGCCAAAGAGAATGCCGCTAGGATTCAGGAGAAATAGGCTAACAGGGTTGGTGCTATTAAGAGTCTGAATCAAGCCATCTATATTAGAAACACTACCCCCTGTGACTCGGCTGAAAATTGTAGAGATGTTCGGGGTATTAATTAAATTGAATGTGGCTGAACCACCAGTGGGAACTGAAAACTGCCCAAAGCTGTGAAAGAGATTACTGCCTGCGGCACTACCATTGGTAATCGTGAAATTATTGCCATTCTGGGAGACGGTGGTATTGAGGCTGCCATCTGAGGTGACTTGAGCATTGACAGAGCCACTCCAAAGAAATATTGTTCCTAATGGCAATAGCATGACACTTGCCAACATTCCATTAACCAAACCCAATCCAACAGAGCGTGTTTTCATCACTTAGTCTCATTTCATCTAAGTTTCATTATTCCCTAGGCGCGATCGCCCTTAACATCAGCAAAAGCTTAATCTTTAAGTATTTGGAATACTTGCGATCGCTATTAAACCGTTGGAATTTCTGGGGCAAATTAACTTTTGCGAATAGCAGCACAATCTAATGCCTGTTGCACCTGAACAGGAGATTTATCTGTTATTAACTCAATTTTGCCGTCAGCATTGCGATGCCAAGAAGTGGCTTGGACAAGAACCTCTGAGGATGGGGGAATTTGGGCTTGTACTGGCTGTGTTTTGCGGTATGCAGAGATATCACGAGTATCAGACCAAGTGCGATCGCTCCTAATTTGCTGCGTTGGATTTTGCGGCACTCCACCCCTTCCCGTTGTCACAAAACGACTACCTTGATTTGCAGAACAACCATTGGCTATTTGCTGGGATGGATCGGTGACATTTGCTGGCAATTCCACTAAGCCCGAATTGGGATCGACACCAATAGTATTAACTTGAACTGTACCGTTAACACCAAATTGGGAACTGGCAGTAATATCGTTCTCTAAGGTGAGTTGAGGACGGAATTTTAGCCCGAATATGCCTTGGGTGGTGATTTGGATGTTACCACCATTACCTGCAACTGCATTGGCGATAATATCACTATTTTCTAATCCAGCAATAATCGGAGAATTGATATTAATATTGCCACCATTGCCTATACCTCCTGCCTTGGCACTGATCAGGCTATTGTGGCGCATTAGCAGAATATCTCGCACAGCAAGTTTCAGGGAACCTCCTAGCCCAGATGCTGCGGCAGTTCTAATTTGACCTTGTTGATCTAAAACGATTGAGTCAGCTTGAATTTGCAAGTATCCACCATTTCCACTACCCACATTTTCAGCCGCGATATAGCCTTGATTGCTAACTTTAATACTGGGAGATGTAATAGTTAAGTTACCCCCATTTCCAGTCGGGAATGCAGACAATCCAGTGTTTTGTAGAAATCTGGGTCGAAATTTTTGCCCTGATGCAGTTATCCGACTATGTTCCGCCAAAACTGAACCTGAACCGTCAATTTCAATGGATTCACGCGCATTAATGGTCAGACTACCAGCATTACCAGAATCAGAAGTACTGGCAGAAATTAACCCGGATGCCTTTAGTAGCAAGCGTCCTGTATTGATGGTTATCGCACCTCCATCCCCGCCAAAAAAGGTCGATGTAGAAATAGCGGAAGCTCCACCAAAGCCTGGATTCTCACCCATTAAAGTAATCGTATCTGCGATCGCATCAATATTTCCACCACCTGCTCCCCCCTGAACCAGCGATGAGATTCCTCCACCTTCTCTACCAATTAAATTTTTGGTGGTGATAAAAATATTTCCACCCCGTCCCCCTCCCTGAAAGGATGGGCTATTGATGCCACTACTGCGAAAATCGAAGGGAGAAAACCCCAGGATGTGGATTGATTCTGTGGCATTTATAGCGATATTTCCACCATTTCCCCTATTGAGGTAAGTAGTAGAGAGAATTCCACCGCCATCTTGCACCACGATCTGTCTGACTGAAACATCTATATTCGCTCCAGATCCACTACCCAGATTTTCAGACATAATCAAACTTTGATCCTTGTTTTGCAGTGCGCCAGTCATCTCTAATAAGTCTGCGTTAATCTTGATCCTACCTGCATTTTGCTCTCCTTGATGTTGAATAAATACAATAGAACTGTCTTGAATACGAATGTCTTTTCCTTGAAGATAAATCGAGCCTCCAGGATTTCCACTTGCATCTATAAGGGCTGCGCGAGTTATATGAATATCTGATAAATTTTGATTAGGACTGTAGCCAAATTCCCAATTGGGAGTATTTGTATTCAAATTGATGCTTCCTGTACCCACGCTGCCGAGTTCAATGTGTCCGCTTTCAGCAATTAAAACCCCTGCATCTAATTGAATACCGTTACCAATGAGGGCTAATGTTTTGCCTGGAAACACACGCAAACCAGCCTGTTGGAGATTGCGGGTAACAGGGTTTAAAAAATTGGGTGGGTGAAGAAGATCGTGTCCTTGTCCTCGGATTTGAATACTACCCGGATTTTGTCCCATCTGCAACCCCACAGGTACATTCATTGTCAATAACGGTGGACTAAGGAGATTCGTGGCACTAAATTCAACACCATCGGCAAACTTAATACTATTTGCTGTCGTCCCCACAAATGAGCCACTAATATCCAAACGGGCATTTTGTCCAAAGACAATTCCCGCCGGATTCATTACAAACAAGCTTACAGGATTATTACTATGAAGCGTGCTAATTAACCCATCAATCTGAGAAATATTTCCCCCAGTAACTCGACTAAATATAGTTGTAATATTTGGGGTATTAGTTAAATCAAAAGTTGCTGAAGTACCTGTAGGTAAAGAAAAATTAGTGAAACTGTGAAATAAATTATTACCTTTTTCTCTGCCATTAAGAATATTAAAATTATTACCGCTTTGGTTGACAATGGTGTTAGTTGTACCATCAGATGACACCTGAGCGTTGGCGCAGCCACTCCAAGGGAGTATCGCCGATGGCATCATTCCTGGAGTGAATAACCCACTTATTAATATAAATAGAAAGGGTACGACTCTCATCACCAAAGACTTCCTTTACTGATTTAAAGTTAGAGTTCCCATTCAGGGCATTATTCATAACATCATTAACTTTTAGGAACAGCAGCACAGGTTAATGGTTGTTGCGCCTGAGTAGGAGATTTATCTGTAATTAACTCAATTTTTCCTTGTGTATTACGTCGCCAACCTGTAGCCTGGACAAGAACTGCCTCTTTTGTGGGTATTTGGGCTATCACTTCGCCAGTTTTGCGGTATGTAGAGATATCGCGGATATCAGACCAAGTGCGATCGCTGGTAACATCTTGACTGGGATTTTGCGGTATCCCACCTCGTCCCGTGGCGACAAAACTACTACCTCGATTTGTAGAACAACCTGTAGCAATTTGCTGGGATGGATCAGTTACATTTGCTGGCAATGCCGTTAAGCCAGAATTGGGATCGACACCAATGTTATTAATTTGCACTGTACCGTTGACATTAAATTCGGAACTAGCGGTAATGTCATTGGTGAGTTCTTCTCTAGGAATCAGGGTATTGTGGAATACGAGACCAATAATACCTTGAGTGGTGATATCAATATTGCCGCCTCTTCCTTTCACTGCATTAGCAACAATGTCACTGTTTTCTAGCCCAGCGATCACAGGAGCATTAATGCTAATATTGCCACCATTACCCTTACCCCCGGATGTCGCACTAATCAAGCTATTGTGACGTAGTAACAACAACTCGCTGACTTTTGAGGTAATATTACCTCCCTCACCCGATGTCGTTTGAGCTTGAATGCTACCTTGACGATCTAAAAATATCGTGTTGGCAGTAATGTTTATATGACCCCCATCGCCTGTGCCCTGATTAGTTACACTAACTGCGCCGCCATTGCTCAACGTCAGGGTAGGGGTGCTTACATTCACAGTTCCGGCATTCGCCGAAAGAACATTGGGCAAACTGAATAACTTTTGAATTAATGCTTGAGGGATAAGGACGGCTGAGTTAATACTGCTATTGTTAGCCTGGCTGTGCCCGTCAATCAGAATCGATTCCGTCGCGTTAATGTTTAAATTTCCAGCTTCACCAATCAAGAAGGATGTGGTAGCTACTACTCCCCCATTGAGCAGTTGTAATCGGTTTGTATCTAACGTCAAGGTTTGGGCATCGCCTGTGCCATAGGTGATTGCGCTAATGTTGCTATAGAGTCCTGCCGGATTGTCTCCCGTGACAGTGGTATTATTGCTGTGAATGGTGACTTGCCCCGTTGAACCAGCCCCAAATCCCACTGAAGAGATGGCTGCTCCCTGAGAAACCAGTAGATTATTACTGTTAATGAAGAGATTGCCTGCTGATTTAGCTGTTCGGGAAGAGGTAGTCAGGGAGGTTACTCCTGTAGGATTGATGGGAGAGAAACCAGATAACTCCACTGTCTCTGCATCAATCCGAATATCACCACTGGCTGCCAATCCAAAAGCATTGTTGTTGACTCCTGCACCTTGAGAGAGGGTTAAGTGAGGAGTGATGATATGGATGGGTGAACCCGTGCCAGTATTCAACCCTTCAGAGCGGATACCACTGCGAATTTGGGCATTGGCAGTTGTACCCATAATATCGATCCCCTCCGCAGCCTGTAAAAGAATATCACCTCCAGGGACATTTCCCAGATGTTTGGAAAACACGATTGAACCATCACTGATTTGAATGTGCCTTCCCTGCAACTGTACAGAACCGGCATTTAATGCACCAGCACTTAGCAATGCTCCTACAGTCAGCAAGGATTTTTGGGTGAGTTGGATATCTGCAAAGTTTTGCCCGTTCTCGTAATTTAACTGATAACCCTGGGCGATGGGGTTCAAACTGACCATTCCGACTCCGCTTAAACTCCCCAATTCCAAATGTCCTTCGGGCGCGTTCAAGGTTGCCCCGGTGAGATTCAAATTACCCCCTACCAATGCCAAGGTTTTTCCTGGCTTTACCCTCAATTGTGAGGAACTGGGGTTTTGAGTGATGGGGGCGAGGCTACTGACAGATGTTAGGGCATGACCTATACCTTGAACTGTGATGGAGGTTGGATTACTGCCCATTTGCAAGCCAATGGGAACACTCATTGTCAGTAATGGTGTCGCACCAGGATTAGTTGCACTAAATTCCGCTCCATCCGCAAATTTAATACTTGAGGCTGTGCTACCTATAAATGAACCGCCAATATTAAGTTGGGCATTCGCACCGAAAATAATCCCACTGGGATTGAGCAAAAACAGATTAGCGCTACCATTGGCTTTAATTAAACCATCAATGTTGGAAACACTGCCTCCAGTAACGCGACTGAAGATATTTTGCACATCTGCGGCATTGTTGAAAAAAGCCGAGCCGTTGCTAGGAATTGAAAATTGGCTGAAGCTGTGAAATAAATTGTTGCCAACTCGATTACCGTTGGTGATAGTAAAGTTATCGCCACTTTGAGAGACAGTGGTGTTGAGGGTGCTATCAGGAGTTATCTGGGCACTCACAAAGCCGCACCGAAGTGGCATTAATATTAACGGTAGTATTCCACTACACAGAACTAACCAAAGAGGGGTCGTACTCATCGCCAAACCTTTATTGATACTTTGTATTTTAAAATACCCAAAAATCTCTGCTTGTTTTGGCTTTAGGACTGATTAGTTTGGCATTGCAGCACAGGTTAACAATGATTGTTGCACCTGAGTGGAAGATTTATTTGCAACTAACTCAATTTTTCCCTGAGTGTTACGATGCCAACCTGTAGCTTGGACAAGAAGCTCTGAGGATGCAGGGGTTTGTGTCGTGATTTCGCTATTTTTCCGGTATGCAGAGAGATCGCGGATATCAGACCAAGTGCGATCGCTCGTCACTTCTTGCGTTGGATTTTGTGGTATTCCACCCCGTCCCGTGGCGACAAATCGACTACCTTGACTTGCAGAACAACCACTGGCTATTTGCTGTGATGAATCAGTGACATTCGCTGGTAGTTCCACTAAGCCAGAATTAGGATCGACTCCGATAGTATTAACTTGAACAGTGCCGCTGACCCCAAATTGAGAACTGGCGGTGATGTCACTTTCTGGAGTGAGGCGGTCGCGGTACTTCAGCCCAAAGATGCCTTGAGTAGTGATTTGGATATTACCACCTCTGCCTTGTACTGCATTAGCAATAATGTCGCTGTTTTTTAAGCCGGCGATGATCGGTGCATTAATGTTTATATTACCTCCATTACCATTACCACCTGCTGTTGCGGCGATCGCACTATTGTCGCGCAGCAGCAATAAATTCCCAACTTCTAAGGCGATATTACCTCCATTACCTGATTCTGTTTGTGCCTGAATACTTCCTTGACGGTCTAATCGAATGGTATTGGCTGTGATCTTGAGACTGCCACCATTTCCACTGCCTTGACTAGTGACACTGACTGTCGCGCCATCTGTCACCGTCAGGTTCGGCGTGGTAATGCTCACACTACCCGCATTTGCCGTGAGTTTATCTGGCAGACCAAATCTCTGCCGCAGTATTGGAAGTAGTCGAGTGGTAGATGAGTTAATACTGCTGTTATTGTTCCGACTGCGACCACTGATCTCGATGGATTCCGTAGCGTTAATACTTATATCTCCCCCATTACCGGCAAAAAATGTGGTTGTCCCAACTGCTCCCCCATCCAGAATTTGCAACTTGGCGGTATCTAGGGTCAAAGTTTTGGCGTTTCCGGCCGCAAATGTAGTTGAGCTAATGTTGCTATATGGCCCGGCGGGGCTTTGTCCCATGACAGTGGTGTGATTGGTGCGAATTGCCACTTTACCACTGGAGCCACTGCCAAATGTAGCTGAAATCAGTGAGGCACCATTTGATACTAGTAAACTATTGGCATTGACGGAGATATCGCCAGCGTTCCCAGAAGCATAAACAGAAGTAGAAAGGGTCGTAACATTATTTGGATTGATTGGTGAGAAGCCAGACAGTTCAATTGTTGTTGCATCAAGGTGGATATTCCCACTGGGAGCCACTCCAGCTGAAATGCTATTCAACCCCGCTCCCTGCTGGAGGGTAAGCCGGGGAGCAATTACACTGATGTTCCCACTAGCTGCGATACCTACAGCTTCAGTACGCACCCCACTCCGAATTGTGGTATTAGCTGTTGTACCAATCAGATCAATTGCCTCTGTAGCCTGAAGGCGAATATCGCCACCAGGGAGATTGCCTAAATTTCGCGCCAGCACCAGAGAGCCATCGGTGAATTGAATGTGTCGCCCCCGAATTTGAACGGAGCCTGCATTCACTCCGCTTATATCTAATAGCGATCGCTGTGTAAGCTGAATATCACCAAACTTTTGCCCATCTTCATATCCTAAAGTATACCCCTGTGCAGTTGGGAGCAAACTAACCAATCCTGCACCACTCACACTGCCTAATTCTACTTGCCCTTGCTTGGCGGTCAGAGTTGCCCCATTCAGATTCAGATTGCCACCCACCAAAGCTAGGGTTTTTCCCGGCTGTACCCGTAATTCTGTCGCACTCGGATTTTGAGTGACAAGAGGCAGTCCAGCGATATTAGTCAAGCGGTGTCCTGTGCTTTGAACGGTGATTGATGCGGGATTACTACCCATCTGCAATCCAAGGGGAACATTGATGCTCAACAGTGGGGTAGCTTGAGAATTAATCGCGCTAAACTCAATCCCATCGGTAAATTTAATACTGTTGGCAGTTGTACCAATAAATGAACCCCCTATATTCAGTTGGGCATTGGCTCCAAAGATTATTCCATTAGGGTTAATCAACAATAGACTAACGGAGTTGTTGCTGTTAATCGTCTGAATCAAGCCATCAATGTTAGATATATTACCACCAGTAACACGGCTAAAGATGGTGGAAATGTTGGGTGTGTTTACTAAATCAAAGGTAGCCGAACCGCCAGTGGGAACCGAAAACTGCTGGAAACTGTGAAATAGGTTACTGTTGGCAGCACTACCATTGATGATAGTGAAGTTATTACCGCTTTGAGAGACAGTAGTATTTAAAGTGCTATCAGGAGTTACCTGGGCATTGGCAAAGCTGCACCAAAGTGGCATTACCATCAACGGCACTATTCTACTGCACAGACACAACCAAATAGAGTTCGTTGTCATTGCCAAGCCTTTATTTATACCTTGCATGTTAGGTTGCCCAAAACGGTATAGTTTTGAAACATCGCCTCAAACCCGGATTTATCACGATACTGTAGGCAGAGGAGTGTGCGGGGTCAGATTTCTTCCCCATCCTCCCACACCTCCCACACTCCTTGATTTCTCACTTGTGAGAAATCAAGGTCAAAATGGCGAATAACGCAGTGAGAAGTACAAACCATTTTCTTGGAGCGATCGCTTTTCACCATCCACCGAGATTAAAGGAATGCCCCAATCTAAACGAGCCGATAAGTCATCACCCTGTTTCCACAACAGCCCCAACCCAGTACTAACAAGAGTGCTAGGCGATGGATTTTCGCCGTTGACGTTCCAACCTTTACCCACATCAATGAAGGGTGTGAGTTGCAGCACCCCGTCAATCTTTTTCGCGCGGACAATGGGGACTCGAAATTCTGCTGAAAACAACAGACCATTATCTGTAAGTAATGCGTCTTGACGATAGCCCCGGACACTTAGTTGTCCACCAAGACCAAATTGCTCTAAAGGCACCAAGGAATCTGCCGCTAATTGGAAATCGCCTCTAACTAAAAATAATGTGTCTGCTGCTAATTGTCGTACCCACTGCGCCTGTCCCCGCCATGCGAAAAAGCGGCTATCTGGTTCACTCTCACTGACATTGGCATCGAACCAATCTACCCCAAAACTCAATTGCGATCGCGCTGCAAACACAGACTGGTTACTTCGCTGGGTATATTCTTGAAAAAAGCGCAGAGCCGAAATATTCGTTTTTCCCTTCTCATCTGCACCAGGGGAGAGGCGAAACGGCCCAATATTATCAATACCCAACTCAGTTTGGCTTGATTGGCGCGAAAATGACAGCCCGACTGCCAACTCTTGGGTTGGTTTTTGCACTAATGGTTGCCGATATCCTAATTCATAAGATTGAGAATCTGACTGGATATCAAGGACACTGAATGGTTTTTCAATAACGTGGTTCCATCCTTGGCTAAAGCCAAAGGATATAGTGCCATTGTGGGCATTAATCGGTAGTGTGTAATTGGCATTAATGCTATTACTGCCATCAGTATTGGCGTATCCCACACTCAGGGTATCGCCCAAACCTAATAAATTGGCTTCTTGCAGATCCACTCCTCGGCGAAAACTACCTACACTTGGCGATCGCCCATTATCTAGGCTGGCCGTCAGTTTAAAAGTGTCTGCTTCTTCAACCTCAACTTGCAATACATTGCTTCCCGGATGTACGCCTGTTTGTAATTCGGCTGAGAGGTTTTGAATCCGTGGATCGAGGCGCAATAGTTGGAGTTTTTCTAGGAGGCGTGGTATATTTAGGGGTTTGCCAGCACCTAGTTGGATGCGATCGCGAATGTATTTACTACCTAATCGTCTGTTACCAATGATTTTGATTTCTTGCAGACTGCCTTCGATTACCTGAATCTTTACTGTTCCCGCTTCTAGTGTCTGCGGTGTAATCAATGCTCCTGTGGTTACATAACCGTTCTCAATGTAAAGCTTGGCGATCGCATCTTTGATTTGCAATAATTCTGCAAATGTCACTTCTTTGCCGACAAAGGGATTGGTAATCGTGGCAAATTGCTCTGGTTTGAAAACTGTACTACCTACAACTTCAATCCGATCTACCCGAAATTTCGCATTCGAGTTATCCTGACTTGGAATTGACTCATCTGGTATTGTGGGCAAAGGGACTAATTGATTGTTATCTGTTGGCTTTGGCAACACGTCAGTGGGTAAGGGTGTTACCGGAACTTCTTCTAAGCGACCAGGTGGTAAGGTATCAGGATTTGGAGTTTGGGCAATGACCTGCTGATAATTACATAATACTGCTGCTAAAACAAAGCCGAATGCCAGAGGTCGTAGTCCAGAGATTATACTTACAGGCTTGTTTAATATTTGTTTCTTAGAAAATACTGAGCTAATAATAAAGTTCTCAATAATGACTTGTTTCACTGACACCCTTCTCCTTAAATTTACTAAATAAGAATTCAGGAGTCAGGAAGGGAGCCGAATGTCTTCTTTGGTCAGAATTCAGTTGTTTATTCTGACCAAAGAAGCAGTAGCAAGTCCGCTATCCTCTGAATAGAGAGGTTTAAGACCCGCACTAAATAGGAAGATTTAGTGGTCTCGATCTAACCGGAGTAACGGAAACGTCTCCGGCTTCGCTCCTGAATCTAACTTCTGAATTTTTCTTCAATGATTCTTTCTTTACATTCAGTCCATCCCCGATACTTTGGTGTAACGAGCGATGTACCACTATTCATAATGGCTGTATTTTTTACAGCTATCATCAGCGTAAATACTGCTTTTTGTCAAGAGTGATCAAGCGAAGAGACAATTTAATTTAGTGAATCAATACTCTAGGTGATCGCCAACGCACATAATTAAACCATCCCCTCTATGCTATTTGCTGATGGCGATCGCAACTCAACCCCAACTAACTTTAGACGAGTTCCTCAAACTGTCAGAAACTGAGCCAGCATTAGACTTTATCAACGGTAAAGTTACTCAAAAACCAATGCCTCAAGGGGAACATAGCTTACTTCAGGTTACTCTTTGCGAAACAATTAACGGTATAGTTAAAAGGCAGAAAATTGCTATAGCTTTTTCAGAACTACGCTGTACCTTTGGCGGTGCTTCTATCGTCCCTGATGTGTCTGTGTTTCGTTGGGATAGAATTCCTAAAACTCCATCTGGCAGAATTGCTAATCGTTTTGAAATTCATCCCGACTGGGCAATTGAGATTCTTTCCCCAGACCAAAAGTTAAAAAAAGTATTGAGTAAATTATTGCATTGTTCGCGTAATGGTAATGAATTAGGCTGGTTAATTAACCCCGAAGACGAAAGTGTGTTGGGGGTGTTTCCTGGACAGAGGGTGGAATTATACGAAGGTGCAGATAAATTACCCATCCTAGAGGGTATCGAGTTGGAACTGACTGTAGAACAAATTTTTGGCTGGTTGAGTTTGACCTAAAAAAGCGAACGCATTTCCTAAAGAAAGTTGGAAAGGATTGTATCTGTAGGTTTATTGTAGAAACTGAACCGTACAGCGCAAACTCGTATGTACCACAAAAAATTTTATGCCGTACTTTTATGGGAAATCAACTAGGATTTGTTCTGAAACTGCTTTTACTGTCGGCTTTGTTATCAGTATTAATTAAGTATGTGGGGCCAAGTCTATCAATTCCGGCGACAGGAACCAACGCGCTAATTATAGTATTGTTGCCGATTGTGATTATAGCGATCGCCCTACTGTGGCGATTTCAAGCACAGAAACAAAATTAACTTAAACGATCTACGCACAAGTGACTAAAATCAGCTAACCTAGCTGAATTACAACAAAATTGCATCTTGCCAACCGTTGGGAGTTAGCCTGTGAACCTCGGTCAATGGATCGGCTTAATCGCCATAGTTCTTTCTTTATACATCCTGTGGCAAATCCGGGAAGTGCTTTTGCTTATGTTTGCCGCAGTTGTGTTAGCCACAACCTTGAATCGGCTAGCAAAACGCTTTCAACGCTTTGGGATGAAGCGTGGATTCGCCGTTCTCC
Organism: Nostoc sp. UCD121; assembly: GCF_014222285.1. Classification (GTDB taxonomy): domain Bacteria; phylum Cyanobacteriota; class Cyanobacteriia; order Cyanobacteriales; family Nostocaceae; genus Nostoc. Next base: position 1,071 of record NZ_JACKZS010000027.1, on the reverse strand, counting down.
TGGCAGTAGCGATCTTTTTCGCAGGCATTGTGGGTTTTTTCTGGCTTATTGTCCCACCATTTGCACAGCAGTTTCAAGAACTAACCTATCAGGTTCCTAAAGGGTTTGGACGCTTTAATAGTTGGCTTGATGCCCTGAGAACTCGTATTCCTGACCAATTAGTTCCTTATATCCCAGATATCAATAGTCTCATCCAACAAGTACAGCCCTTCGCCAATCGATTACTGGGAAACTCCTTTGCTTTTGTATCTGGCTCTTTAGAAGTCGTCCTCAAGATTTTGCTAGTGTTGGTTTTAACAGGAATGATGTTAGCCGACCCAATAGCTTACCGCAAAGTATTTGTCCGGCTTTTCCCTTCATTTTATCGGCGACGGGTAGATGGGATTTTAGATAAATGTGAAGTCTCTTTGGAGGGATGGATTACAGGCGCTTTCATTGCCATCTTTGTAGTAGGGCTGATGAGTCTTATTGGCTTATCAATTTTGCATGTCAAGGCAGCACTAGCTTTAGCGGTTTTAGCGGGATTTTTTAACTTGATTCCCAACCTAGGCCCAACAATGAGCGTAATCCCAGCAATGGCGATCGCCTTTTTGGATGAACCTTGGAAAGCGATCGCTGTCTTGATTCTCTACTTTATCATTCAACAGGTTGAGAGCAATTTCATTACGCCCATTGTAATGGCACAGCAAGTTTCGTTGCTGCCAGCCATAACCTTAATTGCTCAACTATTTTTCGTAACTTTCTTTGGCTTTTTAGGATTATTTCTAGCACTACCTCTGACTGTTGTGGCTAAGATTTGGTTGCAAGAAGTGTTAATCAAAGATGTTTTAGATGAATGGGGAAATAATCAGAAAAAAGAGACTGAGTTGGTGATGGTTTCTGAATCTCCTGAAGTAGAGGACTATTGGAAAGCAGATAATCCCGATGTTCATCGGGAGCAACGGATTGATGATGATATTTGACAAAAAGAATATTAATCAATAAATGTGTTTCTTAGTCTAAGAGGTTGTTTGAAAAGTCATGATTGATGTATAAGATTTTTACCCCACCCTAACCCTCCCCTTATAAAGG
>NZ_JACKZS010000277.1 GCF_014222285.1 Nostoc sp. UCD121 | reverse complement strand
GACAAGAGGTGAGAACTTGAAACAAGTCTTTCCCCTTGTCCCCAATTCTCCTTGTCCCCAAGTCCTCTTCCCAATTCTTAATTCCCAATTCCCAATTCCCAAATCTTAAACTCTACCTCGGAGAAACTGTGCCATTTCATTAGGAGTTGGCGACATTTCCAAAGCAGTTTCTTCAGTGATGCGACCCTCTTGATAGAGATTGAGTAATGACTGATTCATCGTAATCATGCCGTCAAAGCCAGCTTGTTTCATCAACTCGCCAATTTCATCATACTTACCGTCTTTGATCCATTCTTTAATAGCCTCAGTATTGATCAGCACATCGTGGAAAGCAGCTCGCTTTCCGTCAGTTGTGCGGCACAAACCTTGAGCAATTACCGCTACTAAAGACTCAGAAATTGCCACCCGCATTGCATCCTGTTCGTCACCAGAGTAGAGATTGAGAATCCGTTCAATGGTTTTGACAGCGCTATTAGTGTGCAGAGTTCCCATGACCAAGTGACCAGTTTGAGCAGCTTTTAGGGCAGTGTTGACTGTTTCCTTATCCCGCATTTCCCCCACCAGAATCAAATCTGGATCTTCCCGCAAAGCTGCTTTCAAAGCGTTGTCAAATTTCCGGGTATGCATTCCTACTTCCCGTTGTTTGACTAAAGATTTGCGGCTTTGATGGATAAATTCGATTGGGTCTTCAATGGTGATAATATGCTTGGCCATCTCCTTATTGATGTAGTCAACCATCGCTGCCATTGTTGTGGACTTACCAGAACCAGTGGGCCCAGTTACCAAAATTAAACCTTTGTGATGATGACAAATATCCCGAAAAATTGGGGGTAATCTCAACTGTTCCATAGTTAAGATTTTCAGAGGAATCAACCGCAATACCATCGCAGGCCCTCTAAGAGTGCCAAAAACATTGATCCGCACGCGAGCAAAGTCATATTGAGTTGCTCCGTCAAATTCTAAGTGTTCTTCAAAGCGCTGAATTTCCGCCTCGCTCATTACCTCCCGCAACCAATTCATAAAAGCTTCTTTACTTACTTCTGGATAATCCCATGATTGAATTTCTCCTCGGGTGCGGAAGCGCGGTACTTCACCCACACCTAAGTGCAAGTCAGAATATCCCTGATCGTAAGCTTCCCGAATTAACTTCTCTAAAGTGGGCCCCGCACTGCTAATTTTAGGGAGAACTGAAGTAGGTATTGGCGGTGGACTAACCGGACGATGACCTGCAACAGGCGTATTGGAACTCCTATCCATTGACATATCCAATGTTTGTGTCATCTGCCTCTGCGTACTAAAGGTTGGCGGAGGTGGTGGCATTGGTGGCAAGTTACGTTCGGTAACAGGGCTAGAATTTGATGGAGACTGTGATTCTGTCATATATCTTCACATTTGGCAGGTAAAAATTTGAATTAGTGAGAAGTCAAGTCACTTACTTCGATGACTTTTGGAAAATGCTTGCGTGCAAGCCCTAGTGGTGATGGGAGGCGATTGAAAATCTAGAACCACGGTCAATCCATTTCATCCACCTAAACTGGTATCTTTTTTTCCTAAGATTCTGCTACTCAGAAAATTTAGAAAAATTATTTAACCTATATATCATGGTTAACACACCTAATAGCTTAGAACGCCTCAGCAAAAATCCAGAGATTACATAGTGCTTTATAATACTTTTGATAAAATATGAATATTCTCAGCCATTAGATGAGAAATTTATCTTGGGCATGAATGCAAATTGCTAGCAATTAGCAGCATAAATACTAACTATTCATTTATTCAGCCCATCTATCAATTATGAGAAGCACTATCAATTTTTATAAGAAATGTTAAGCTTGGTAGGAGCAATATCTGGGGATCAACGTTAAAAGCCCATACGTTTTAGGTTATATACCTGAAGACAGATGCAGAAAGCAAGTTATTTTAATAGATATAAACTTGGTTTTATATCCACAATTACAAAAAACTAACTGTAAAGTTTAGTAAATAAATGCTCATTTTCCCAATTAGTTTTTATATACTGAATTTCACTGAGAAACAAATCAGTTAACTCGCCAAAAGCGAGATATCACTGAAATTAAAATTTGCTGTGTATTTTTGGGAGGAAAAGTCATGGTTTCTGCTGAAAGCTCTAATCTAGGAAAGACCTACTCCTTGTTGATGATTAAAAGCTTTTTAATATGGACTTTTACATTAGCAGTATGCTTGTTGGTTGTCGGGTTTCCATTAGTTGTCTTGATGGCTACGGTTGGATGTCTGTTATCGATCATCTTGCAATCTGTGATGCCTGTTAGTGCTGTTTTGCTTGTAGCAGGCGCTTTAATCATGTTTAATGTCATGGCAGTTGTATTGGCTGCGGGTGTGCTAACTATTAAAGGAGTTCATCCCAGCGAAGTTAAATGGTTAAGCTGGCTGCATGGAGAGGCAGACCAAATGCAGACTACTGTTTATGCTGCTTGCCCTTTAACTTGTGAGATTAAAATGTAGTCATCACAGGTGAATACGACAAACAGTGCGTCTGCCCGGTTAAGCCGGGTTTTTTCATGCTCTCTAATGATGTGATTACAAGTGAATTCGATATACAGTTTATCTACCCGATTAAGCCGGGTTTTTTCATGCTTTTTATGATTTGTGTAATGATTGACCGTCAACTATTGACTATTGTCCATAGACCATTGACTATAACCATTGGCAAATGACAGATGACTAATGACTAATGACTAATAAAAAACGGGTTTGCATTATCTTGGGTACTCGTCCCGAAGCGATTAAACTTGCCCCAGTGATTCAGGTTTTCCAGAAGTCTTCAGCTTTTGAGTCGCAAGTAATTCTAACTGGACAGCATCGGGAAATGGTTGAGCAAGTTATGCAGCTGTTCAACATCAAGGCAGATTATGACTTGGAAATTATGCAGGTTCAGCAATCTCTAAATGATATTACCTGCCGCAGCTTACAAGGGTTAGAAACATTATTCAAGGAGAAAAAGCCAGATTTAGTGGTAGTGCAGGGAGATACGACAACGGCTTTTGCCGCAGCTTTAGCAGCTTTTTATCAAAAAATCCCTATTGGTCATGTAGAGGCAGGTTTAAGAACTGATGATATCTTCAATCCTTACCCAGAAGAAGCTAATCGGCGGTTAATTTCTCAAATTACTCAGTTGCACTTTGCGCCGACTCCTTGGGCTGTGGAAAATTTGCACCGTTCTGGTGTTTTGGGTGAAATTCACATGACGGGTAATACGGTAATTGATGCGCTGTTGAATGTAGCTGCAACCCAAGCTGTTTGTAATGTACCAGGCTTAGACTGGGATTCATACCGCGTTCTGTTAGCAACAGTTCATCGGCGGGAAAATTGGGGAGAACCCCTGCAAGCGATCGCAGAGGGGTTTTTACAAATCTTAGACAAGTTCCCTGATACAGCTTTATTGCTACCATTACACCGCAATCCCACAGTGCGAGTCCCGTTGCAAGAGCTTTTAGGGAACCATCCCCGAATTTTCTTGACGGAACCTCTAGATTATGGCGAACTGGTGGGCGCAATTGGGCGATCGCATCTTTTGCTTACTGACTCTGGTGGTTTGCAAGAAGAAGCCCCCAGTTTGGGAAAACCAGTGCTGGTTTTGAGAGATACTACCGAAAGGCCAGAGGCTGTTGTAGCCGGTACAGCCAAACTTGTAGGTACTACGAGTGAGAACATTTTTGCATCTGCGGCTGAGTTACTGAGCGATCCAGATGCCTATGAAGCAATGGCAAATGCAATTAATCCCTTTGGGGATGGCCATGCAGCAGAGCGCATTTTGCAGATTGTGCAAAATTACTTAGGTGTTTCATCTGAAACCTCAACTTAGACTAAACAAAATACAAAATTTCTCTTTTTCAGGGTGTATAAAATCGACTTTTCTTATTTGCATTCAACACAGTTTCAATGTTGTGAAGTGAGCATCTTGCCCGCTTTCAGACGGGCGAGATGTTTTGTTCGCGTAGCGTCTCTGATAAGAGAAGTTTTAATCTCAGACTTCCTTAGTTTAGATTTCTAAGAAAATAGGTATAACCTAGAAATGAGATTTTTCCAAAGTAGCTGGTTGATGAAATTGTCTCTAACTTTTAAATACCCAGAGCTGCTCTAGTTTCGGGCCCCACTGTACCATCTACAAGTAGACCTTTACTTGCCTGAAAGCTTCGGACTTGGTTAACAGTTTCTTGACCGTATATTCCATCAACTCTGAGATTACCTAAAGCTGTCTGAACGTCTCTTACAAGCTGACCTTTAGAACCACGGGTAAGAATAACTGAACCGCCAACGCCACCAGGCCTACTAGTCACAGGAGAGTTGTTAGGTTTATCAGCAACCCATCGGGCATAAACATATCTACCCGTAGAAAGTCGAGCAAAACCGTTTTCATACCTTTCAATCGCTGGAAGTGTTGCACCGTTTGATACACAATCAATATAAGAGTAGTTGGTGCTTGGGCCTGTACGGATACGCAAACAACTGCCGTTAGTCTTTACATAAGCAGCCGAACTTATTTGAATTTGGGTAGCAGCAAGAAGTAATACACCAACACCAGCTAAAGCTAACCAAGCTGAAGATTTAAGTAATTTTTTCCAATCGAACTTAGGCTTGCTGTTTGTAAATGCCTGTTTTTCAGCAATAACTATGTTAGAAGATTTAAGAGATTCTTTCGCCAATTGAGATTTAGGGAGATTATATTTGGTGTTTCCAGATGCCTCTTCTTGAGCAATAAACATGTGAGAATAAGCAAGATATTCCATAATGCAGCCCTTTATATGAAAAAATGAGTAGTCACAGAGAATTACTTTAGCCTCCTCTGTATTTATTCTTAGTATATTTTATATCCCTGCTCTTTTAAAGGTTTTTGCTGGTAGCGGAAATAAAATTAGTCAAAAAATTTCTAAAAAAATGCGATGTCTACCAAGAGCTACACCAATACGCTGATTTAGTATAAAAATCACCAGGCATTGATATAATCCTCGGTAGACATCGCATTTTCAAAATAAATTAAATTTATTTAAAGCTTTATTGCTTAATGCCTCATTCCTTAAGCATCCAAATGTGTCAAGCGTATTCTTCGAGCATAACTAGACTAGCAACCGTTGAAGATAAATCATCTAAGTCTATCGGCTTGCATCGGTATATATCATAACCTGCTAATAATGCCCGATTCCGGTCTTCGTCGAAAGCAGATGCTGTTAGAGCAATAGCTGGAATTTTTCTCCCTCGCTTTGCTTCCAGATTTCTGACCTTCATGAGCAGTGAACAGCCGTTTTCATCTGGTAAGTAAATATCACTAATCAAGATGTCTGGTTTAAAAAATGACATTATTTCTATAGCAGCACCTGCCGAAGCAGCTGTGATAATTTCTGCTCCGTCCAATTCAAATAAGAAGGTAAGCAAAGTTCTTGTATCAGGATCATCATCTACGACGAGCAATCGCAGACCTTTAAAAGACATTGATTGATTAGACATTACTTTCACCGCCGTCTAGCTCAAACACTGGGAGTAGCAATTGCATCAAATGGCACGCGTTTGTAAATACCTTATGATGCTTTACTAAATCTTAATGGAACTAATTGCTAAGTGTCTGTCCGGTTTCGGACATAATAACTTGGAAGATTGATTCATCTGCGATGTCTACGACGGGCTACGCCTAGCGCCTTGGCTGATTCCCCAGTAACCGAGTAAATTCGTTTTGTATGACTTGATAACACTCGCAGGAAGTTGCTTCCAAATCCTCTCGGTTGAGAATACTAATTTGACCACGCTGATAGCGAATCATTCCGGCTCGGCTGAGGGTGCTAGCCGCTACTGTCACACCAGAACGACGTACACCTAGCATCTGGGCGATAAATTCTTGCGTGAGTGGAAAATCATCTGATTCAAAACGGTCAGAAACTGTGAGAAGCCAACGAGCTAGCCGTTCTTCTAGTGTATGAAGACGGTTGCAAGCACATCCTTGCGTAAGTTCTGTATATATAGCTCGTACATAGCGCAGCAGCAGCTTTTGAATAGCTCCGCCCCGATTGAACTCGGTTCTCAGAATATCTGCATCCATCCGCATTCCCTCGCCCGCAACTTGGACAAACGCTTTTGTGGTTGTTGTATTGCCTCCTAAAATTATTGGGATACCGACCATACCTTCATTGCTAACTATCCCAACTTCCACCGTTGAACCATCTTCCATAATAGTGACTATAGAAACCACTGCGTTTTGGGGAAAATAGACCTCTGTGATAGGTTCTCCTGGTTCATAAATGACTTGCCGAGTCGGAAGCGAAACTAATTTCAGATGGGGAACAAGACGCTCATAATCACTAGTTGGCAAAGCCGCTAGTAATCTATTTACTTGCGGCTTAAGAGTATTTTCACTCACTGAACATTAAAAGAGAAATTTGCTCAGAATACTTTAAATCAAGTTACTTTTGCCAGTCTGTTCGGTTTCGCACACATAACTCAAAAAAATTTTCTGGCTCGGTTACTGGGCTTTTTGCCCAGTAACCGAGCAAATTCGTTTTGTATAACTTGATAACACTCGCAGGAAGTTGCTTCCAAATCTTCTCGGTTCAGGATTCTAATATGACCACGTTGGTAGCTAATCATTCCGGCTCGGCTGAGGGTGCTAGCCGCTACTGTCACACCAGAACGACGTACACCTAGCATCTGGGAGATAAATTCGTGCGTCAGGGGAAAATCTTCTGATTCCAGACGGTCAGAAACTGTCAGTAGCCAGCGAGCCAGCCGTTCTTCGAGTGTATGAAGGCGGTTGCAGGCAGCACCTTGGGCAAGTTCAGAGTATACAGCTTGTACATAGCACAGCAGCAGGGTTTGAAGGGCTCCGCCCCGATTGAACTCGGCTCCCAATACATCTGCATTGATTTGCATAGCAGCACCCGGAATCTGCACAAAGGCTGTTGTGGTTGTAGTGTTGTCTCCTAAAATTGCCGGGATACCCACCATGCCTTCATTGCTTACTATCCCAACTTCTGCCGTTGAGCCATCTTCCATAGTGGTGACTATAGAAACCACTGCCTTGTCAGGAAAATAGACCTGTGTGATGGGTTCGGCTGCTTGGTAAAGAATTTGGTGAACTGAGAGCGAAACTGGCTTTAAATGGGGAACAAAACGCTCATAATCACTGGCTGGTAAGGCTGCAAGTAGCTTATTTGGTGGTTGCTGAAAAAGGTTTTTGTCTAATGGCATTAGAAGTCACTCTCCTTAAGGTAGGTGACTTTAGAAAAGCTAACTCAGGGCAAAAGGAAAGGATTTAAGGTTCTGATCCTAATGTCGAAAGATGTATTCTCTAAAGGAATATAGATAGGAAAAATCTAAAGAATATTAAATGAACACACTTCTTAGAGTCTGTACGCTTTCGTACATAGCAGGTTGAAAAAAATTATTTTTTCCGTTTATTGGGCAATAAGCCCAATAAACGGACATATTCATCTTCTATAATCTGATAACATTCGCAGGAGGTTTTTTCTAAAGCCTCTCGATTCAGGATGTTAATCTGACCACGGTGGTAAGTGATAATTCCGGCTTGGCTCAGGATGTTTGCTGCTTCGGTGACACCAGCGCGACGTACACCCAGCATCTGCGAAATAAATTCTTGCGTGAGTGGAAACTCTTCTGATTCCAAACGGTCTGAGACTGTTAGCAACCACCGAGCCAGCCGCGCCTCTAGTTTATGAAGACGGTTGCAGGCAGATCCTTGTGCTATTTGAGTGTACATACCTTGCACGTAGCGCAGCAACAGGCTTTGAAGGGCTGTACCCCGATTGAACTCGCTTCTAAGTATATCCGCATCCATCTGCATAGCAGTGCCTGTAACCTGCACTAATGCTGTTGTGGTTGTAATATCGTCTCCTAAAATTACTGGGATACCTACCATGCCTTCATTGCTCACTAAACCAGCTTCTACAGTCGAGCCATCTTCCATAGTGGTGATTATAGAAACCACTGCCTTATTGGGAAAATAGACCCGTGCGATCGCTTCGCCTGCTTCGTAAAGTATTTGCCGATTTGAAAGCGAAACTAGCTTTAGATGGGGGACAAGACGCTCATAATCACTGTCTGGCAAAGCTGCCAGCAGATTATTTGCTGGTTGCTCAAGGGTATTTTTGTCTAATGACATTGGGGTTCTCCTGAATCTAGCAGTCTCTAGAAAAGGCAACTTGGGGCATAAGGAGAAAATCAAGAGTCTGACCCTAATGTCAAAAGATGTATTTCCT
>NZ_JACKZS010000276.1 GCF_014222285.1 Nostoc sp. UCD121 | reverse complement strand
ATATAAAAATGAAACAATGAGTAAAGCACAACAGCCAGCAAACCAGCGAAATTTAGTTTATTATTGTGAATATTTCTCTAGTATTAAGGTATATAAAACTCAGAAAAAGGGCGATGCTCTTAATAAACCCATATTACTTTTATCTATAATTGACCTAATTACACAAGATTTAATCACAGATAATCATATCACCATATCAAATGAATTAATTAATACCTTCAAGGAGTATTGGGAAGTACTTGCTTCTAGTACTTTTAAGGGAAGTGATTTTGCTCTTCCTTTTTTTCATCTAAAAAATGATAATGGTAAATTTTGGCATCTCAAGTATAGTTCTGGATATGAAGGCGGTCGTCCGCAAACAATTCCCAAACTCAAGGAAGATGTTGATTATGCACATTTGGATGATGAACTATTTTATTTAATTCAAGATGAAATTTCTAGGCAAATATTAATTGATGCACTTGTTTCAGCTTGGCTGCCATCTGAAGATAATACGATTGAAAATTTTTTAACCATTAACCAAAATTTTCAAGATGTCCCTTTAAAAATAGCAAAAATCATTGAGTCTAGTAACTTAGATACTAATCCCAGGTGGAAGTTAAGAAAAGAACTAGTTAGAAATGCTTTTTTCAGGAAAGTAATTGTAAATATTTATGATTATAAATGCGCTTTTTGTGGACTTAAAGTTACTAAATCTGTAATTCAAAAAATCGTTGATGGCGCACATATTAAGCCATTTTCACAATTCTATGATAGTAGAATTCATAATGGAATAGCACTTTGCAAAAACCATCATTGGGCATTTGATCGCGGTTGGTTTGCTGTAGATGAGCAATACAAAATTATAGTTAGCAATGATTTGGAAGAAGCATCTCCCCATGCTAAACCTATGAAAGATTTTCATGGTGAAACAATACTTTTACCAAATACAGAGCAACATTTTCCAGAACTGGAAGCGCTGCAATGGCATCGCCAAAACATATTTCAATCAAGATGAAATAAATATCAAACTATACCCATATAAGAGTTTAACTGCCAATATGGGTATAGTTATTAACGCTCAGGTAAGTTTAACTATTCAGTTAACTTCAACATGGGAACTAAAAGAAGGTTAGACCATGTTGAAGCAGAACGCCCAAAGGCGGCTGGATTTCCCCTCCCCTCATTTCTGTAGGCAGTTAGCAAGTTATTCAGGAGGGTGTTTCCCATCTCATCCCATAACTTTTCTACAGGACTCTCCCACTTTCCATCTTTGATAAATACACGGAAGGCTGCAAGAATGGGAAATACGAAAGTAATGGGAAGGGTGTGATTAAATTGCTTACCTGTGATGAACTGATAAGTCTTTTTTTCAACGCCGTTTAACTTACTCAGCCCTTTTTGCCGATCATATTCATCACGAAGGCACTCCTCAATATAGAGGACATCTTTAAGTAAAGGTACAATCTCACTAAAGTCTTCCTTTTTCCAATTCTTAATGAGAGTTCCGTATGCAGAGCAAGTTGCGCTAGGATTTTTAGGTGAACCGTCTGAACCTCGCCAGGGGTACAACTTATTATTAATGCAAGCAAGGCGACGAACCAAATCAGTCACATCGAATTGCTTATTTTCACCTTCTCTGAAGGCAACATAAGGTTTACATCCAGCAGGAAGGTATTCTTCGATGATGTCCCAATCTCCAGCTAGGTTTTTAAGACTAAACTCCTCAACACTCTCACTAGTATTACGATACCTGCTGATATTCGATATTTCTTCTTGGCTGATGTTAACCAGCACAAAAATTTGCACACTAGCATTTTCTAACTCTGAGTAGTCAGCCTTACCAGTTTGTTGGTTAAGTTTTGGTTTAGATCCTTTTGATTTTAATTTATCGTAATGACTGCGGGCTTTTGTGATAGCAGTGTAAGTGTGCCCACCATTTACGATACCATTACCTATGAAATTGTCTTCCTGTCCTTCCTCAGGACTGACAAGTAAAAGCTCAACGTCAAACCCTCCACCGACACCATGACCTTTAACCTGTATTGAGTCTGCAACAATTAAAATTCCATTGTTGTAGAAAATAAACTCTTCTGGCTTTTGTGCCAGAGTAGTCAACATACTCTTTACAGTCCGCCGATTTTCGTTGGCTAGTCTGGCATTGGGATCTAAAGGCAAACCTTGAGGCACTTCGCATAGAGGAACTGTCAGATTCCAAATTACTCGACTGGACTCTTTGTCCTCTTTGTATGCTTTACAAGCAGCAGTAGCAAAGAAAGGAGCTGTTATTTTTGTAGCCATTTATTTTTCCTGCGCTCTACGGAACGCCTTACTTGTGTTTTATGCCCAACTGGACACTCACAAAATTATACACTTCTAGTTTGCCTAAATGCAACTACAGAAACGTCATTTTATATACAATCCTTACAGTACAGGTGGAAGTCCTACTTGCTTGGGTTCAACAAACTTACCATCAAAACCTATAGTTTTATCTTCCACAGTCCTAGCATCCGCCAAAGCCTTACGAAGTTCAGCACGTTCTATCTGTTCCTGAATTCCACCCAGGATGTAAACCAATAACTTCGCCGCCAAATCTCGTCCAGCAACCTGCACCCGCTTTTTATTTGGGTCATACAAAATCCCATACCAAAGAGATTGGGGATATTCCATACCACTAAAGCCGCCTTGCTGGTCAAACTTCCGCAGTTTCTTAAAAATATCTGCTAGGGAAAAACCTTTTTTAAAAACCAAAATTCCCAAAGCTTGCGCTAATGCAACTTGAGCAACCGGACGAAAAAGCATATTTCCTTCACCTCCATCTTTTTCAAAGCTGAAGCGCCGTAAAGCTGGTGTATCCTCGTGTTCTAAAATCTTATAACTAGAAAGACTAGCCAAAGAATCAAATAGCTTTTTAAATTCTTCAATTCCCTGCTCAAGTTCTTCATCCTCTGGACGCATGGGAATTAGACCTTTCTCCAAGGGTTTCCAGTGAGGGAACTTTTGAGCCAAATATCGCTCAGACATATCTTGTAGAGCTTGCAAAGTCGTCAAAACTGTAGAATTGGAGGCTACTGTTGCACTATTCCAATTAACACGGGGATTGCGCTCTTGTCGTTGTTCTAATAGTGGATGTGTAACTGCAATTTTTCTAGCAACAATCGCAAAACCATCATCTTCATTCAACTGTGTTAGCTGACCTTTAGTCAAGGGTGCAGCCATCAAATTAACATGAACAAAAATCGATCTTACCCTCCGTCTCGCCTGGGTGCGAGTTTCCCCAGCTGCTACCGCACAGATAAACTCAATACCAATTTTCTCCTTGGGTAAATTTTGCAAGTAAGCAAGGTCTACTTGGTATTTTTCTATCAAATCATTGACTGTAATAAAACTGTCATCAGCACCTTTATCTTTTTTATAGCGCTGGAGTTTACGATTTTTAATTAACTCCATCAACCCCTTTACACCCATTAATCGGTGTTGACCATCTAAGGCATAAATAGTCACATCATCCTCAGAAATATTTAGCAGTCCTACTTTAGCGTCTTTATCTAGGGGGATGAAATCAGTAGTAGATTTTGTGGCGCGTCCTTCACTATCCCACTCAGCAGCTTTGGGATTATCCACCCACGGTTGATTAATCACCACCAACACCGGCGGAAACTTATGGTTGTGTCGACCCGCTAAATACTGCACTAGCGGTGCTTGACGTGACCAATCAAGGGGACGCTGCTGAATTTCATCAATGCTATCCGCGTCAATCTCGACATTATCAGTCTCAGAATTATACTTTTTTTGAAACAGAGGTAAGCCAGAGCCGAAATCAACTCGATCCGCAAACCATTCCAGCGTAACAGAGCTAACATAAGCTTCAGTACGACCCATCTCGGTTTTTTGAACAAGAATCCGATCCTTTTTTCCTAAAAACTTCTCTAGCAGTGAAGTGAGTACCTGTTTTTCGTTATTTTCCTGTTGCGGGTACCCTCTGGCGATGTCAGCAGTTGGGTCAGATTTACTATCTTTCATGTTAATTTTTAAAACTTGTTTATCGAATATGAAATTACAATTAGTGTTAAGATTAGAGGTTTGTTAATTTTTTGCTTTAAAGTCTGTACAATACAGTGGCTACCCTCAGAGCAATTCAAGGAAGGGTGAAGAATATCCATATTTCAATAGGTAAGGAGAAATGGCTACAGCACAACAGCAAGAAGATAAAAATCAGCAAGTACGTACTGTAGCAGAGTTAGTGGACTATATCCAAGCTCTCACCACTGAAATTCAAGAATTATACTGTTTAGATGAGATACCTTGGGTGGTGGGCTATTCGGGCGGCAAAGATAGTACTGCTACCTTACAGCTTATCTGGAATGCGATCGCGGCACTCCCCCAGGAAAAGAGAACTAAAACAATCCATGTTATTACAACTGATACGCTGGTAGAAAACCCTGTGGTATCTGTTTGGGTACGTAACTCCTTAGAACAGATGAAAGTTGCTGCTAAAGAGCAAGAAATGCCAATTGAACCGCATTTGCTTTATCCTGCAATTAAGGATACCTTTTGGGTAAACTTAATTGGGAAAGGCTACCCAGCGCCACGAAACAGATTTAGATGGTGTACTGAACGCCTTAAAATTCAACCATCTGACAGCTTTATTCGTGCAGTTATTAGGTCTAGTGGTGAAGTAATTCTTGTCTTAGGTACACGCAAGGCTGAAAGTATGAAACGTGCTGCTACGATGGCTAAACATAGAGAATCGCGGGTGCGCGATCACATAAATACTAATCCTAACCGACCTAACTCATTGATTTATCTTCCTATTGAAGATTGGCGTACTGATGAAGTTTGGATTTACTTAAATCAGTGGCAAAATTCTTGGGGATATAGCAACAAAGACTTATTTATTATGTATCGAGGTGCAACAGCCGATAATGAATGTCCACTAGTTGTTGATACTTCTACTCCTAGCTGTGGTGATTCCCGATTTGGCTGCTGGGTTTGCACAATCGTTAGTAAGGATAAATCGATGGAGGCAATGATCCAAAATGATGAGGAGAAAGAATGGATGCAGCCTCTATTAGATATTCGTAATGAACTAGATATTAAAGAAGACTGGGACAAGAGGGATTTCCGTCGCATTTGGGGAGATGTCCAACTATTTGAACGCAATAAAAACGGGGAAAACTCTGTTGAACCAATACCTGGGCCATATACTAAATATTGGCGGGAACATTGGCTCAGACGATTATTAGAAGCGCAAACAAAAACCCGTCGTACAGCGCCAGAAAATATGCGTGACATCACCCTAATTACTCTAGAAGAAATGAGCGAAATTCGCCGCATTTGGCTAGAAGAAAAACACGAATTTGATGATAGCTTACCCCGGATTTATCAAGAAGTGACAGGCGAAGAATTTCAAGACCCACGTCCTGGTGCAGACTATAGCCTACTAGGTCGTGATGAATGGGCTGTGTTAGAAGAAATCTGTGCAGATGATAGTATGCACTTGGAACTCATGGCTAAACTTTTAGACACAGAACGCCAATTTCGGAAAATGTCCCGTCGTGTGGGAATCTACGACACCCTTGAAAAATGCTTTGCTACAAGTTCGCGTTCTAAAGATGAAGCAGTTAAAAATGCTCATTTAAAGCGGGATTTGAAAACAGCAGCGGAAGAAGGCGATATTGAAAAGGTCAAGCAGCTAACTTTAGCAGATTTTCCCACACCCGATACACAAGCGATCGCGCCTGATGCAAAAGTTGACGCAACAAACCTTACAAAATCTGATGCCGAGACAAAGACTTGGGGAAATATGAAATTTCAAAAATAGGTACACAGTGCTTTAAGGGTGTGTCTCATCATCAACATCTCCCAAGTAAAGCCTTATAAACTCCTCTGCTGCGGCTGGATTAATTTTCTTGAGTGCATCCCGAATTTCTAGAACACCAATTCAGTAATCGGAATCATGACGAAAAAATGAGGTTTTGTTGGGTTGCAACAAGGAATGTTTAGTTGTAAAAGACGCTAAAACAGGGGTTATCAGTCTTGTGTTTTATTAGTGAATCGGTGTTCTAGCACCCCCTCCGCTACAGGGTTCATCATCTCATTTACCCGGCGATTAACATTTTAGCGTCCAGTTCCCATTGTCACTGCTAACTTATTTTGGCTAATGCCATGTTTCTCTAACACCTGTTTCAACGCTTTTCCTGCCTTTACCATACTTCTGAATTTTATTCTTAAATATCAATGATATTTCTTGAACTTGTACTACAAAACTTTGGCCCTTACTTTGGAAGACAAGTAATCAATCTTGACCCAAGAAAAGATGAAAATACGTGCCCAATTATTTTATTAGGTGGGATGAATGGCGGGGGAAAAACTACGCTGATGGATGCTATACGCCTTGCGCTTTATGGTCATCGCGCTCAATGTTCTACCCGTGGTAATTTGAGTTATAATGATTTTTTAAACCAATGTGTTAATAGTAAAGCTAACCCTACTGAGAAAACCCGGATTGAATTGGTTTTTGAACACATTGAAGATGATAAACCAGTAAAATATCGGATTGTTAGAATTTGGGAAAAAAATCCTAAAGATGGAAAAGATTATTTAGGAATTTTAGGCGATGATGATACTTGGCCTGTGGATTCGTTGGTAAATACATGGGATGATTATATAGAAAATATACTGCCATTAGGAATTTCTAATTTATTTCTCTTTGATGGTGAACAAGTAAGAAACCTTGCAGAACAGGAATCACCTCCATTAATTGTAATTGAAGCTATTCGCGGACTTTTAGGTTTAGAGTTAGCAGATCGTTTAGCAGTTGATTTAGATATCTTAGTTAACCGTAAACTTAAAGAAGTTGGTAATAGTAAGGATTTAGCAAATCTAGAGGAAATTGAAACTAGATTAACCCAACAGCAAGAAGATTATCAAATAACAGTAGATAAATTAGAAACTCTCAAAAATCAGGTAGAAAACTTAGAACAAAAGCAGCAAGAAGCTTTTGATAAATTTATTTCTGAAGGTGGAAAGATTGCAGCCGAACGCAATCAGCTAGAACTACAACAAGATACAAAAACTGCGGAAATTGAACAAGTACGTCAGTCAATGTGTGAATTAGCGGCTGATGTTTTACCTCTGGCATTAATTCCTAATTTGCTTAATCAGGCGCAGACACAGGGAGAAAAGGAATTTCGCCATCAACGAGTACAAATTTCTAAAGATTTGTTACTTGAACGAGATCAGCGCTTACTTACTTGGCTCAATCAAGTCGAAATTTCTCCGATACAAGTTGAAAAAATCCAATCATTTTTAATCCAAGATGTCGATAATTTATATGTAAATACTATCCAGACAGAAGCACCTTGGCTATTAGCTGATGATGAAACTTTAAGTCAGCTAGATAATCTTATATATCACTTACAAAATTCTAAACTTTCTGCAAAAGAAAAATTAGCTATTCTCAAAAATAAAGAAGAAGAAATTCATACTTTAGAAAGGCAAGTGCAAACAGCAGCAGCACCAGAAGATTATACAAAGCTGCGTCAAGCACTAGAAGCGGCACAAAATCAAGTTGTTGAAGCTAAAGCAAATTACGAAACAATCCGCCGTCGTTTAGCTGAATTAGAAACTATTATTGCCAAGTCTAAAAAAGAATTAAGTGAATATACTGTAGAAAATATTAAACATAAAAATAGCGAACATATTATTACCTCTGCGGCTAAAGTTCAAAACACACTCAAGATTTTTCGTGAAAAATTAACTCTGCGAAAACTCAATAAATTAGAGGAGGAAGTTAAAAACTGCTTCCTTTATCTGCTCCATAAATCAGATTTAGTGCATCGTATCACCATTGATACTAAGACTTTCAGCCTTTTGCTTTACGATTTAAATGGTAAACCTGTCCCTAAACATCGCCTCTCTGCTGGCGAAAAACAACTACTTGCGATCGCATTCCTCTGGGGTTTAGCTAAAGTCTCTGGACACCGCCTACCAGTAGCAATCGATACGCCACTAGGTAGACTAGACTCCTCTCACCGCAGCAACTTAGTTGAACGTTACTTTCCATCCGCCAGCCATCAAGTGATTTTGTTATCTACGGATACTGAGATTGGGAAGAAAGAAGTGGAAACACTGCGAGAAAACGAAGCGATCGCCCGCGAATATCTCCTCAAATACGACTCCTCCACCCGCCAAACAACAGTAGTAGAAAATCAATATTTTTGGTGATTCTTTTAGTGGGATATAGTATTTATACCAAGTTGCCAAAGATAGTATTGTTACATTCTGTTATATTGAACAGAGCCAAGAAAATCCGACTTCTCCCTTAA
>NZ_JACKZS010000275.1 GCF_014222285.1 Nostoc sp. UCD121 | reverse complement strand
GACAAGGGGACAAGAGGTGAGAACTTGAAACAAGTCTTTCCCCTTGTCCCCAATTCTCCTTGTCCCCAAGTCCTCTTCCCAATTCCCAAATTTAATGTTGAAGTTCCGAACCTGCTGCCGCATCCAGCAGCCACCAAAGTTCACCTTGGGGCCGAATTAAACGGGATGGGTAAGCGAAGTCATCGGCGACAGGTGCAAAGACTTGTGCCAAAGCTGGGCGTTTATTAGCACCAGCAACCAGAAAAATCACATTGAGAGCAGAGTTGATGAAGGGGTATGTGAAACTTATTCTGGGGTTTCCGTCTTTGTTACCCACAGTCACCAGGCGATCGCGTACTTTAAGAGCCTCTGTGTGGGGAAACAAAGATGCAGTATGTGCATCATCACCCATTCCCAGTAATACTACATCCAATGTGGGAAACTCTACCCCAGAAGAATTGAAAAATTCTTTGAGATGTTGTTCATACTTTGCAGCCGCGAGTTCTGGATTGGCTTCTAAAGTTGGTACGGGGTGAATGTTAGCTGCTGGGATATCAACACGATCTAGCCATGCACGACGCGTCATCAGTTCATTGCTATCGGGGTGATCTGGTGCTACGTAACGCTCATCCCCCCAGAATACATTAATTTTATCCCAAGGCAGTTTTTGAGTAGCGATCGCTTCGTATAACGGTTTAGGTGTACTGCCGCCAGATAAGGCGATAGTAAACTGCCCTCGCTGTTCAATAGCAGTTTCTAACTTAGACAGAATTAATTCTAGCGCTCGTGCAACCAGCGCCGGCTGATCCGGTAAAACTTCAACGGTTTTGCTCATGGCTTCATCATCATATTGCTGGCTTCCAGCAATACCATACCGAACTTATTACAATCCTCCTTTTTAACTTTTGAAACATTTAACATCATGGATTAAGTAGGCTGGAAAATGTAGATGTTCATTATCACCATTAACGATAAGTTGTCAGTAGTCAGTTGTACTAACTACTAACTCCTCTCATAATTATTTTTATTTACACCCAGTTACTTGATACTTTGTTGATTAACACCACAGAGGATACATTTATTAATTCTTATTAAAAATTAATAAAACTAATTAATCACAAACAATGATTCCCAATCAGCGATCGCTTCACGCTGGGCAATTAACAATTCCTGAATTCCTTTTTGGGCGACATCTAGTAGCTGATCCAACTGAGTGCGGCTAAAGCTGCCTTCTTCGGCTGTTCCCTGAACTTCAATGATTCCCAAATTTTGATTCATCACCACGTTAAAATCTACTGTTGCAGCCACATCTTCGATATAGTCTAGATCCAAAAATGGCTCTCCCTCCAGTAATCCTACAGAAACTGCTGCTACCTGTCCACACAGAGGCGATCGCTCTAACACGCCCTCCTGCAACAATTTAGAAATCGCATGAGCCAACGCTACAAATGAGCCTGTAATCGCTGTTGTTCTAGTTCCAGCATCTGCTTGCAAGACATCAGCATCGACAGTTAGCGTGCGTTCTCCTAGTACCTCAAAATCCACTGCTGCACGTAAGCTGCGCCCAATTAAACGTTGAATTTCTTGCGTCCGTCCAGATAATTTCAATAATTCCCTTTCTTGGCGTTTTTGAGTGGCAGATGGTAACATTCGGTACTCAGCAGTTAACCAGCCTTTACCAGTTCCTTCGAGAAACTTCGGGACTCCCTTATTAACGCTAACGGTACAAAGTACTTGCGTATCACCGCATCTTGCAAGAACAGAACCGGGGGCAAAACGGGTGAAACTGGGGTGAAAGCTAATCGGACGTAGTTCGTAGGGAATCCGACCATCAGGACGCTGCCAAGCCATTAGAATTGCCTCAAGTTTTACAATACTGCCTTAAGATTACCTTAGTGTTGTAAGTGGGCATTGGGGATTGGGCATTGAAAAGAATTCTTCCAAACTTTTGTACAGACGCGATGAATCGCGTCTCTTTATTCTTCTAAGGAACTGAAAGTAGAGTTAAAATATTTTGCTGCACCATTTCTGGTGATTGGTCGCCGTTGATAGTCAATAGGCAGCGACGACGGTCGTAATATTCTAGGATTGGAATGGTGCGATCGTAGAATAATTCTACACGGCGCTGCACGATTTCGGGTTGGTCATCTGGTAGCGATCGCCCCAAGGATCGACTAACCATCACTGCTTCTGAAACTTGGAGATAAATTGCCCAATCTAGCTTTTGCCCTAAATCATCCAATAAAAAATCTAATTCCTCAGCTTGGAAGGCAGTACGAGGATAACCCTCTAAGACCCAATCGCAGTTAATATCTGGTTGTCTGAGGCGAACTCTGATCAAATCAACGATCATTTCGTCTGGAACTAACTCCCCTTTTTGTATATAGGGCAGCGCGTGATAACCTAGTTCATTTAGACTAGCGTAAACAGAAAGAGAAGTCCGGGGATCGGCTTCCGACCATCGAAATTCCGGCAGGGGCTGATTGCCAGATATTGCTTCCCGTAAAATCTCACCTGTAGAAATCAGAGGAATATCAAAGTATCTGCCAAGCCTTTGTGCTTGAGTGCTTTTCCCCGATCCTGAACCTCCCAGAATCACCAATCTCACAACAATTCACTCCTCATGCTGTCAAATTCACTACTTGCTAAGTCTGTTTTGCCCAAACAACCGACAAATCTAACATTTAGGGATTTTCAGACGTTATACCCAGCCTTTTTAAATAATTGGAACTGTAACTCTTATGTTTTAACTTTTACAACTATCTACAGGGAAAAGACGTAAATTGAAATCAAAACAACTCTTGACTTACACACAAACGTAGTGTTTGACTAAGAATGCAATTTGTCAAATCCACCACACCTGTGAAAAACAGATTGATTATACAGGCAGATTTGTACTAATTACTGACAGCAAAGAAACTTAATTATTGTATCTTTTTGAACTTAACCCTATGGTTGCCCAGCTAGAAACTCAAAGTATCAATTCAACCCTTACCTTGCCATATCCAGTTGAAGGATTAGTGCAAGTTTTCACTAGCTCACATCGCAATTTTTTTACGAGCGTTATAGCTCAATCACTGAGAATAGCTGGACAAGGAACGTCAGTATTAATCGTGCAGTTCCTTAAAGGAGGTATTCGTCAAGGACACGATCGACCCATACAATTAGGACAAAATTTAGATTGGATTCGCTGTGATTTGCCTCGTTGTATCGATACACCACATTTAGATGATACGGAAAATCAAGCCTTACAAAAACTGTGGCAATATACACAAGAAGTAGTGTGTGAAAGCAAGTATTCTCTCGTGGTCTTAGATGAGTTAAGTTTGGCGATTAACTTTGGTTTAATTCCTGAAACCGAAGTTTTAGCGTTTCTGGCAAAACGCCCTCCCCACGTCGATATCATTCTCACAGGGCCAGAAATGCCCAAATCTCTCCTGGATGTAGCAGATCAAATTACAGAAATCCGTCGGAGTTATCGACCCTAAACAAAGTACTCAGTTCGTGCTACTATATCAAGTCTGTTTAAATTAACGTTAGCAACGAACTTGTGATTAAGAACGATATCTGGATTACTGAAATGGCTCAACAGGGCTTGATTTCGCCTTTTGAGCCAAGCCTAGTCCGAAAAGTGCAAAAAGATGAGTCTGTAGCGGTTCAACCTGTAATTAGCTACGGTTTGTCTTCTTATGGTTACGATATACGCCTTTCCCCGGCTGAGTTCCGCATTTTTCGACACATTCCCGGAACTGTAGTTGATCCCAAAAACTTTAATCCCGATAATTTAGAGCCAACAGCATTGCATACTGGTATCAGTGGCAGTTACTTTATTTTACCTGCTCATTCCTATGGACTTGGGGTTGCTCTAGAAAAGCTGGAGGTTCCTGAGAATATTACAGTAATTTGCATAGGTAAATCAACTTATGCAAGATGTGGCATAATTGCAAATTTAACACCTGCTGAGGCTGCATGGCGAGGTCATTTAACTTTAGAATTTTCTAATTCTTCTAGTGCTGACTGTCGCATTTACGCTAATGAAGGCGTGGTGCAATTGCTATTTTTAGAAGGCGAACCCTGTGCTATTAGTTATGAAGCACGCCAGGGAAAATATCAGGATCAGCAAGAAATTGTGACTTTGGCTCGTATTTAGACTGAATGATATCTAAAAAAAGTTTATACAAAATATAGAACTTAAATCTATTCAGCAATTGCACTGCTGGTAATAATTTGATTGCAGATGCATTTAGCGGGCAATTGCGTTTACCGTAGAGCTTGGCTTAGGGCCATTTTTTCATTGCGCTTCTAGCCAAACCTGTAAATCAGCCAAACTAGCAAAATCTAACAGTGCTTCACTCAAATCTTCCAGAACAGGCAAAGGTAAACCAGAAATTGAGGAGCGTATTTCTTCAGAAAGTTCCCCAAATCGCTTAGTTAATTGCCGGAGAATGAGATTAGCTGTTGCTTCCTCACGTCCTTCTTCACGTCCTTCCTCACGTCCTTCTTCCTTAATTTCTCGGTAAACTCGCGTTTCCTTAAGCGTGATTCCTAGCATAGACTCTACCTCTGCTTGAGTTAATTGTTCAAACCTATACACCATGATCGTCGTTATTAATTCAATTATGGCGCGACTTGATGGTGATAGCGCTTCTTGATTGGTTCTTGTTAATAAATACCTTGCTTCTTCTGGCGCTTGTTCTTCATCCACTGTAGTTAAAACCATCAATGCTACCCATATAGGTAATTGACGAATATCCCCTAATTCATCTAAATACACCCGATGTATTTGTTCACCATTCAGCAATGAACGATGAGGATGAATATCGCTTTGTTCAATACTGCGCGACGGGTAAATTATCACTGCTTGCCAGTCGCTAAATCTGGCACGGTTGCGGTAGAAATATAACGAAGATTCAGCCCATACTCTTTCATAAAGTTGTTCATCTTTTTGGAACTGAACCTCGCAAAAATATACAACTCCAACACCATCGCTTTCAGGAGGCAGAAATACTCCATCAATTTCAAATTTTGGTTCTTTGACTGCGACTGAATCAAAACGATAACTATCTGCATTAGTTGGAGGATTTGTCAACAGTTCAAATAGTAAAGTTGGAGACTGTTGAAACAGTTTGTAAAATATTGAGTCTCGACGCATGAAAACATTTGACTAATTTTTTATTTATGATTTTCTGGTGGCAGTTTGGACAATCCCTTTGATCAAGAACGTGGTAGCTCAATCAATCCAAGTGGGACATTCTCAATCCAGCCCCAAAATATGATTATGGTGCAAGTCTGGCCTTACCCAGACGCTGTTTTTCATACCATTGCGCGATCGCAGGTGCCCAATCTTCAAAATGAGGCCACATCATTTCACACAACTTCTGAATTTCAAGTTGAGCATCTTTCTTATTTCTCAGGTCACAAAAATGCAAGAAAGACCTTAAATTGAAACTAACTACAAAATGCTGGCGATAATCAAAAGGCACTTTACCTCTTGCGTGTTCTTCAGACATTCCAGCCTCAAAATCAGCTTGATATCGTTTAGCTGCTTCCAGACACCACTCTAAATCTGCTGCTCGTTGCTCTGGTGAATAATGGTACTTTTTGCCTTGTCTATCAGTGTAATAACCAACAGGACGTAGGTAAAAAACATCTTCTATGTCTTTCTTACCTTCTAGTACATCAATAAATTGGTTGCCTGTATACCTGAAAGACTGAACATCAAATGATACTCCAACACGATGAGTACGAGCCTGCTGCATAACACTGTGGGGAAAGTAACCACAGTTGAAAACAATCTGAGGATGCTCTAGAGGCCCATAATGTCCCCTTTCACCCGCTAAAAGTCGCTTAACAATAACTTCGCCGCTTTGTGACTCCGAGGGCCAAGAGTCGCGCTCATCAAACACGAACCCATCAGTATAGTCCTGGTGCATCGCGGCATAAATCACCTGCTGTGGGTTTGGCGTTTTGGCAATAACCTCTACTCGAAATCGATGCATTAGTTTTTGGGAATGGATTTGTGACTGAAAGTGCTTACGAACAAGGAGCGGAGCCTGTTGCTTAGACATGGCTTTGAACTCAATCCATCATCATATCTCTTCTTTGGCTTGGGTTTTTACTTGATCAATCAGATTAATATACTTTACAAATATTAATAATTTTGTTACACTTGTTTACATAAAGAGAAAACAGGGAAAAATCCATGCGTACAAGCACTGCTATAATTGACGACCAAGGCAAACTGAACAACTTTGCGATCGAGCCAAAGGTTTATATAGATGAGCAAGGCGATCGCACTGGTTTCACTCCCTATGCAGAAATGCTCAACGGTCGTTTAGCAATGATTGGTTTTGTTTCCCTGATAGCATTAGAAGTATTCACAGGACACGGTATTGTTGGTGTTTTGGCAAATCTGTAAAAACTAATTTTTTATAACGTAATTACCAATAAATAATTAAGAGACGGTAGATTTACCGTCTCTTCTTTTATGGAAAGCTTAGTGCTAGAGTGAAAATATACTGATAGCAAAAGCCCTTCTTAGCGTAAAAATATTAGGTGAACTATGGCTTTAACTGCTTCAACTATGCTGCCACTACGCACAAAAGCACCAGATTTTAATCTACCTGAAGTGGTATCTGGAAAGGCAACTTCACTTTCTACCTTTGCAGATAAAAAAGCGTTATTAGTAATGTTTATTTGTCGGCATTGCCCATTTGTAAAGCACATCCAACAAGAATTAGTGCAGTTAGGAAAAGATTATTTTACAAGTGATTTAGCGATCGTTGCTATAAGTGCTAACGATGCCAAGAATTACCCAGATGATGCGCCAGAGTCGTTACAAGCATTTGCCACAGAACAAGGGTTTAATTTTACCTTATGCTACGACGAGAGTCAGGAGACGGCAAAAGCTTACACAGCAGCTTGCACACCTGATTTTTTTGTATTTGACGAGCAACGCAAACTTGTTTATCGGGGACAATTAGATGATAGCCGTCCCAGTAATGGTAAACCTGTAACAGGCGCAGATTTACGCGCAGCCATTGAAGCAGTGCTGGCAGGCAAACCTGTTACAAGTGACCAAAAGCCGAGTGTTGGTTGCAATATTAAATGGAAACCCGGAAACCAACCCAGTTATTTTGGTTGAAAGTGGCTATATCAGCTTACTCATACCTGATCGTGCAACACCCGATTAAGATTGTATAGCGATCGCTCTGTTGTTTTCCAAGAGTGACAAAAAGGGGCTATTTTTTCTAACTAATTGCCTTCTTTTTCTTCAGCCATATTCCCAACAACCCAGCAGTGGCTACTATTCCTCCAGTAGTCGATGGCTCAGGCACAGACAGAGGTTTTACACTCACATTATCTAAGTATAAAAATGCGTATCTATCCACATTCCCAAAGTTTAACTCTGTGGATAATGCGTCTGCCGTGAAATTGAACTTATATGGCGTGTAGGGTTGAAAAAAATATTTTTTTGATCAAAAATCTTATTTCCACCGATAAATGTCTGAAATTGATTATCAAGATCAGTGGCCTCATCTGTAGATGCTAAATAGTAACTCAGTTCGTATTCCTAACCAGGTTGTGTAGAAAGAGTCTGTGATATGTAGCTGAGGTCTACAAACCCGCCAAGTGATAAGCATTGATTACCACTTTGAGGAAAATTACTAATCCATCATCTATCCCGGAATTCCCATAGTTTTCTCTTTGGTTTTAAGGTGTAGCTTTAACACTCATATCATCCAAATATAAAAACGCAAACTTAGCTTTGAAACTAAACTTTATCTCTGTTGATGTTGCTTTTGCTTTAAAATCTAATGTGTATTGCGTGTAGTCCTGAAAAGGAACATCCTTTTTAACATCAGCTTTATTTCCACCTATAAAAACCTGAAATTTATTATTCAGGTCAGGAGCTTCTTCTGTTGATGCTAAATAGTAAGTAAGTTGGTAGTGTAGACCAGGAACTGTAGGGATAGTCTGTGATATGTAGCTAAGGTCTACAAATCCACCAAGCGATAAACTGACAAAAAGCTTAGGTAAGGGAAGTCAAGCTTTAAAAATACCCTGAACTACTTGTCTAGTATAGGTTTATTGTAAAACAGTCATAAATTACTAAAAATAGATTTTTACCAATAAAGTAGTTCTAAACGAGTTTTTGCCTAAATTAACCTGAGTTCGGGTTAAGCCAGAAGCTAAAAAACTTATTCTGTCAGGATTGAATAAAACTGGAATTGGTCAAAGCAGGGATAAAAGTGGAATCATTTTGTCAATAAGGTTCACAAATGAAACTAATCTCAGCAATATGTCTTATTGACAATAGATGAAAACAGAGCTTTAGACCGAACAACGATAATTCAAGGCTTTTGAGGATTTCTTATCCCGAACTCAGGTTA
>NZ_JACKZS010000274.1 GCF_014222285.1 Nostoc sp. UCD121 | reverse complement strand
TACAACAAACCAAACTTTGGGACGATTGGGATGATATTAATTTATCAACTTCTGAACGTCGCGTTGAACGCTTAGAAATTCTGCTGTGCCAAAAAGTACACCAAGGCGAAGATATCTCTCAATGTCTGCAAGTTTTAGAGTACTTGAAAAATCGCACGACTCACCAAAAGTTAGAGTCTGTTTTCTTTAGGCAAGTTCATTTTAAAATGACTTTCAACTACTGGCAAATAATTAGTCAGGCTATGTTAATTTTTTTAGTCGCTATTCCTTGCTGTTTTGCCATGTATAAAATAGCTACTTCATCAATATCTAGTAGTTCTTCGTCTGAATTATTTCAGGGCAAACAATTATCAAAAAACACCCCACCACACGGGAAAAAACATCATAAATAAATCTAGTCACAGTGCGGTATATTTATTGACTGCACTGCACTTACTGAGCAAAGTAAAAAGGCAGTTTATGAATATTTACTTCCATGCCTGTTGTAGGCGATCGCTTTTTTTCATATATTCAGATAAAATCACTGTACTTGATGGATAAAGCGGGGTTACGGCGTAATCTCACCTACTTTAATAGAAGGTGTTTTTATCAAAAGGCAAGCTATCTTCCGGCTCAAAGTTCCGCAAGTCCTGTTCCATTTGGCGGCGGCGTTGAGCGTATGTTCTGCTGTCTTCAATCCTTTCTTTCATCCGTTCTTCACCAAAGTTAATGCCTTGTTCTGCATGTTCGGCAGATACAGCATCATAATTCTCGACTTCGTTTCTCTTACGCCACTCTTGGTGTTCCAAAGCACTTTCACTGATGCCAATTTTACGAGCGTATTCTACATATTCAGGTCTGAGAGAACCATCACGGTTAAATTCCTTTTTCTCTTGTTCAGTGAAGAAATCGTAGGCTGTGTAGATTGGCCACGGCTCTGGGTCAGTCTCATCCAGGTGCTTCCATTCGTCGTATTCTTCTTTCAACGAGAGAGCATAGTCATTAATTGCTTCGTTACTCATTCCTGTAGCCAACATTTGTTGTCGGGCTTCATCCTTCAAACTTCCATCTGAGTTGAATTCTCTTTTATTCATATTTACCCAACGCTTTATTCTCGACATAACAACCTCTCAAAAATTTAATTAATGTTCATCAAAATGCCAATTTTATGACTCTAGAATTCAAGCATTTCGACCCCAGGCTAAATCAATGGATTTATGTAGATGATAATCAGACTAGTCCTCAATCAATTTTAACTGAAAAGCTCAGTAATACTTTACTAGAATCATATTTCCCTAACAAAGAGTTTTCCTTTGGGCACTCAG
This sequence comes from Nostoc sp. UCD121, assembly GCF_014222285.1. Classification (GTDB taxonomy): domain Bacteria; phylum Cyanobacteriota; class Cyanobacteriia; order Cyanobacteriales; family Nostocaceae; genus Nostoc. The sequence continues at coordinate 7,074 of NZ_JACKZS010000274.1, read as the reverse complement.
ATGAATACAGTACAGACGAGAATTTAAGGAATCATCCAGATGGACACATTTTATTATTATCTTCTAAGACCCGCTTACTTTATGGAGAAAAAGAATGTTTAGAAACGATTCAAAAAATTTGTCCAGACAGTAAAGACAGGGGTGCTTATGGTTCCATCTTCCTGGGGACTTGTAAAAATGCGATTCACGAAAAGCTAAACATTTTGGTAGTAGATGATTCTACTGAAAACAGGGGTGAAAACGGAGGAATATTATCAAATGATTTAGCATATAAACTAGTTGGTGACTGTTATGGACAAATTTCAACCCAACTTTATGACAAGCTAACTTTAAGACAATCACAGCAAGATAAAAGCTACCGTGTTATTCAGCATCGATTTGGTTGGGTAGAAGGAGACGGAGAAGATACTACTAAATATCGTTTTGGAAAAGGGACACTGCGACCATACAAGCTTGATAAAATCAAATATGCAGATCCTAAAAATAAACCAAAAATAGATATAATTCTCCCCATAAGTAGTTTTAAGGGAACAGATAAGGACAGACCAACAAGGGCGACTAAACCACAGATTAAGCCAGGATTATATCAGCAAAATATTTGGTTGGCTGAAAAAGGACAATCACAGCAAGGTCAAATGTCTATCTCTCAACTCTTAGCATCTTTCCCCCAAGGAATTAAAGATTTTGCCGAAGAATTAGAGCTACAAGCTGAAAAACTAGCCTCTATTCAAGATGACCCAAGAATAGTTGCTGCTGACTATTGTGAAAAATATGAAAAACGCAAAGAATCATTGAACCAAAGTAAATTAAAAATAGGAGAACTTACTAGCCTTGAAGCAGATGTTAAAAACTTAGGGACAAATGATGACTTAGATGCAGATGAAGAATTAGATGACGAGGGTACTAAAGATGACTTGTTCATGTACAAGCTCATCAAAGCTGACTTGTTGGGTCATCAGCAGTTATTAGAAACGGAAAAAGTTAAACAGGAATTAAGTCGGTTTGTACAGAGCCAATGGCGAGATATCGCTCTGGGGAAAACGCTTACTTTTGACCGAGGGATGATTATTCCATCCAAGGAACTCAAAAATGGTGAAATTTGTGTTTCATGGGAAAAGAATGAAGAAAAAATTCTTAACTTCCGTTCTCCTTTTCTGAATTCTAACGGATTGTGTGTGTCTGCTAACAAGCACGTTGAAGATCGGCTCGGCCCAGATGGTAAAGACCTCAAAGGTGTAATCGTAGTTAGTGACGAAGACCACAAGCGTATACAGCAAAGAATTGCACAGTTAGAAGCGCTCTTAATCGATGTTGATTTTATCGATCCAGCCGAAACCGAATCAGAACGCCAAGCACGAGATTTTGACGGTGACTGCATTGGTGTGGCAAGAGCTAGCTTATATCCCAATTTAACAGCAGAGGCAGAGCGAAGGAATCTTCCCCAAAACGCCTATTCGCCCACAGTTAAGCTCAAAAAACAATCATTCTATGATCCCACCGATGGAAGTCAGCCCCCTTTTGAAAAAATCGCTATTCACATGAGCGATAGCATCAGCGTGGGCATAATCAACAATCAAGTGACAGCACTGGAAGCATTAGAATCGGAAATTGAGGTACTAAAGACTTACGGTACTTTTGAGCAGAAATCAAATTATCTAGACCAAGTTTCTAAGCATTACGAAACCCTGTTTGAGCAAGAACGCCAGAAAGATCCAAAGTTAATTCGAGAAGAATACAAGCCTTATATGCAAGGGGTTGTTGAACTTGCTCATTGTCAAAGAACTCACGAAATTATCCAGCAAGCAATGGACATTAACCGTCAAATGTACCGGAGCATGATTGAAGAAGGATGTTATCAAAACCAAATAGCAGTTGATTTATTCAAAAGTGCTAAAAAACCTGAAATGGATAAAATCAGGGAAAACAATCGCTACTTGTATCGTGATGTTAACTATATTAAAGATAAAAAATCTCGTTCAGTTTATTTAAACACAGATATAACACCAAAAGGCTACTCACCAGTAGAATTATTGATTAGCCAAACTAATAAATATTTCCAAGAATCACAGTTAGAATCGCGTCCCATCGTCCAGTTTAAAGATTTGTTCCAAGGAGTACAATTTACACCACAGCAAAAATTTGCAGCGATCGCCGCCAAATACGAGTTTGATCTGAAGTTCAATGCTGCGGTTCGTGTCTCAAGGTGGCGAGAAACAGAGTCTGGCCCTAGCGCAGTTGTTCAAACGGATTCAGGAACGCAACTCGAAATTACCAATCTCACCCGTTACGGGCATCCCCTAATCTGGAAAGCCCAGATGTTGAATATTCGCCTAGATGAAATTAAATTTACAAACAGTGAACGCCCCCATAAATTATTAGCAGTTGCACAGATAGATGGTGAGGTTGGGTCAGATGGAAAACCCGTTTACCGCAACCTGGGGACAGTTAGCCAACAATCTGTGACTGACCACAACCTCAAGGCGGGGATGGCCATGCAGGGAGCTAAACTATTAGAACTAAAACCAGAACTTACTAGAAGCCAAACTAAACTACTCTTTGCCTTGGCAAATGAAGCGGCTGAAGCATTTTATGCCTCTATCCCAGAGTCAGAAAAACTTGCATCTGCCGCCGCCGCTTGGAACATCTGTGCATCTCGCCAAGATGAACTCGAAGTTGCAAGAAAAGAAAACGCAAACCCCCAAGCGATCGCTAAAAAAGTTTCTAACTTCGCCTTTGCTGCTTTCCCCAATGAAATTATCTCCCGCCTGGAGCAACTGCAATTTACCGAACCAAAGTTAGTCACACTGAATAATGAAGCGAATCAATTTTTAGGTCGAGACTGGAACGCTCATGAAAAACATCCTATAGAGATCAGAGCTTCTCACCATCCAGTCGGGCATGAGCGCCACGTTTCCAGGCTAATGTTTGTCCAGGATAGTGACGGCGAATATAAGGAATTCGCCATGCTCGAAACCAGGGCTGGAATGTTACCAATTGGCACAAAGGCGCAAGCTAATTTCATTGGGGTAGAACCTGCTACTGCCAAAGCAACTATTGGACTACCAGGAAACGAGCCGATTGAAATTACTATCCGTGAACTCAAGAACTTCTCTTATGCAGGACTTGTTTTTAACGCCGAACCGGTCAACTTAGAATTTGGCACTGTGCCGGTGACTGACAAAACAGTAAAAATCAAACTTGATGGCAAAACTTTGGGGGAGTTAGACAGTGATTCCACCCAACAGTTAAAAGAAATTAATTATCTCAAAAATGGTAATCCCCTCAAATTAAAACTTACCTCTATCTCCGAAGCTGGAGATCAAGCTTTTGTGCTAGGTGAGTCCCCAAATGGTAATCTCCTCAAAATCAACAAAATCAACTTTTATGATTTTTCTGGTAAGACATTCAACGATCATGATTACCGAAAACTGACTATCGAAACCTCAGCTTCTAAAACTAGAGATGCTGCATTTTTGAATGGTGAACCCTTGGGGGTATTACATTTCAAAAAAGACAAAGACGCACTCAGACAGCTTGGACTGCTCAAAAGCGGACAACTTACACTTGCACCCGCTATCGTTCAAAGTAATTTTTCTGTTATTTGCGCTCAAATTGACCCTAATACCGTTGAATATCCTACTATTTGGACAAAGGAATTTCAGGCTTTTGGGACTCAATCGGTTAACCTCCAACAACAGGAGATGATTGAGAGTAGTGCAAAAATTCTACATCATATTAAAGAGCGTCCAACTTTCTTATTTTCTACCCAAGAAAACAAAAAACTTGGAGTCATGGGCTTGGCTGTTGACAATCAGAAAGCTGAGACTGTGACTAAATGGCTAACTTCGCAAAATGTTGAATGTCAGCAAGTACCAATAGAAGATGTTATTAGGGAAACTAAGAAAGGTTTAGCGGTATTTAACTTGGTCAGCAGTTCAATTCCCCCCAAAACTTTGGAGAACATGACCAAGAAATTTGGGGCAATTATTGAATCGGATAGTGACTATCAACAAAGAGTTAATTCCCTCGCTACACGACCGCAGTTTTTGAAACCACCAGAACAAGCAGCGCAATCCCCGCCTTTGCAAAGCCGACATTCCACTTCACCCCAAGATGTTCAAAATGTCACCCCTTCAAGCATCAAAGGCAAACCGATTCCCATGAACTACCCATTAATGATGCATGGTGACACCAATGTTTTACCCGTGGATACTTGCATTGATGCGATGAGAGGATATGGTCGAACTCATACCACCAGAGCTTATCAACCATACAAACAGTATGGGTTTAAGGAAGGCGATATAGCTCTGGCGACAGGCATTGATAAGCAAGTCGCCTTTCGAGTGGGTAAGCAGTATCAAATCACACCTAATATGATTGCTGACCCCGTTTATCAACAGCAATGGGCTGACATGGAAAAGCACTCACCCAAAGCATTACCAGAATTATTCACCGAAAAACAGCAGGTGTGGGGACTACATCTAGAGCCATTGGGGGATTATGTGGACGGGAAAATAGTCCAGTTTCCTGAACCACAAAACAGAGCCGCACCCAACCAAGAAGTCCAATCTCAATCAGTTACTATTGATGATTTGAGAAATTGGTATAATGCCGCAGATAAGTTAGGGAAGTCGGAAAATTACAAAAAGTGCATTGTGGAAGTGGCTAATGGGTTTAAAGCTGGTGAACAATTATCAGCCGAAGCGTTGACAGTAATGAATCAAGATACATTTGAGCTTGAAAGAATCAGTCGGCTGACTCAAATTGCTCAAAGGATTGGCATGGTCTGGGGTAAGTCTGATGAAAATAGTACTCAAGTTAAAGGAAAGATTTATGACTTGGCTTTCAATACCCAGCAGAGGGATTTAACTATTTCGCAGAAAAATGGGGAGGTAATTTTAAACTTGCAATCTGGTCAGGTGCAGACTAACAAACTAACTCCACAGATATTGCAAACTTTTGAGGATGTTAATACTCAAATTGATAAAATATTGGTTAAAGCTCAAACACAACAAATAGACTTACAAAGATAGGTTTATCTGCCTCCGGCAAGGCAGAAGGCAGAGGGCAGTTCTTGCTGGAGGAAAGAATAAGTTTTGAATTTTGCCTTTTTGCCTTGGTAACTTGGGTTTAAGATCCCCGCTAAATCGTAGATTTAGCAGTCTACAATTACTGTTATTGCCAGAATCCTCTGTTGTTGACCTTCTGCCTCCTGCCTCGTTCAATAAAAATACGTATTTATAGGCTTTTCAACGAGTCAAAGCCAAAAATCAAAACTTAATTTAGAATCTCAAAAACATTGCTCTATCTCTAACCTATACCAACTGGCTGTGATTCATGAGTAACAGAGCTAGGCTTCATGGGTGCAGGATGTTTGCTCTCTTGAAGATGAGTTACTTCAAGAGAGCGAATCAACTCTCGAATGACATCAGTTGCTGGTCTGCCTGTGATTGCACAATAGCGTTCAAGCTTTTCACTCTCAGTTGATGCGAGATTTATTGTGATTCGTTTGATAGCCCATTTTTTATTCATAACTTGTTCGGATTTTTAAAAGTTGAGAAATTAAACGGACATTGCACTCTAGCAATGGTTGATAAATAACAATTATTAACTCGATTCATACTTGCCTTGCGGTCATACTATTATAAACATAAGTTTTTTAAGGTATTTACGTATAATCAAAAACTTCACCAAGAAATCACTTATGTGAATTTCAGATACAATTTTGATTTGGGATTGGAATGATCTTCCCAAATTAAGCTAAAGCTGTAAGGCAATTGCAAAATTCAAAATCTGAAGACCAGTGATTTCTCGGTAAAGGTATGTGTAAGTCTAAAAAAATTATTAAGGGAATACCCAAGTAAGATGGGTAGAAATTGGGTAGTTATGCGCTATTTTTACCCAAGCGATTGAGCGATAATTATGTGTATAGAAAGCGCTGGCAAAGATTTTAAGCTGGCATTTAATAAACTGCAATATAAAACAGAGCCCTGGATTTTTACAGGGCTTTTTAAATTGAAAACTCAGTTTTCGAGTTTAAAAAAGTGAATGATGGTTTGATTGTATCTTTTACAAACAAATGAAAGCGAGTTTTAATTAGCTGGATTGGAGTTGAGTACAAGATCAAGTAAAGTACGAGCAGGTTGTGATTTAAATAGTGCAGCTTGGTGGTCACTATAAGCACGAACTAGGCGATTAAGCGTGCTGGCACCAGTTTTGGCTTTTTCAATTTCTTCACCTCTGACGATTTCGCCATCAAGCATCTGCTCAATCACAAGTTTAATATCACCAGCTTCAAGGCGGACTTTTTGTAGCTTTTCTAAAGTGCTAAGTAAGGTTTTGAGTGAATTTAAAATTTCGTCACTATCTAGGGCATTTTCCACTGATTCAGCGATCCCTTGAGTTTGTGTCTCATCTGAAAGTGTCAGTAATTCAGCAGTAGATATTTTAGGTTTTGTCTCAGATTCGCTTGCCATTAATCCTGACTCAAGAAATCTTTCTGAGTGTATCGTTTAATTTAGCTTTTGTTTAGTATGACTTTTAGGGAATAGCAGATTCAGGTATGTTGTAAATTAGCCACGGCGAAACAGAGCTTCTAGATAAACCTGGGAAACACGGCGATCTCCATCAGCATTTTGCAACAGAAACAGTGAGATAGCTGCGGTAATAAGGCGATGTTCATCCCAATCAGGATGCTGTTCTAGATAGCTATTTAAAGACTGATGTAGTGTTTCAGGAAGATTAGTCAAGATGTTTTGGGTTGAGTTCATGCGATCAAAGCTTCTGAAAAAGTAAATCAATAGGGACAATAAGCCAGAGGTGATGCAGTAGTTGTCCTGTTTCACCCCATTCTTTAGTTGTCAAACCACCTGTGCTAGCAACTGAATAGTTTTATACAGTCGATGTTCAAGATGGAATAGACGGCAAAGGCTAGTCGATTTATTGTGTGCTGACTGGCTCGGTTTGTCAATGTTGCAAAATATTAAACATAAATATAGAAAAAATAAATAATTACGTGAAAGCTAGGGTTAGAGATAGATTTTCTTTACGCAACTTAACAAAAACTCCGTAAGA
>NZ_JACKZS010000273.1 GCF_014222285.1 Nostoc sp. UCD121 | reverse complement strand
GTCATGCTTCTAAAACACAGCATTTAGGTCATTTTCAAAAATACAGCATTTACGAGCGCACCTGCGGAATGTGGGTTGAATTAACAGCACTTTACCAATGGACTAAATCTACATCTGAACTTCTATATGGAGCAGTTACGAATGGTGGAGACTGGTGTTTTGGAATTTATCATCGTGCAAATCGTCAGGTAGCTCAAGACCAGAACCACTATCAAGTTCCAGAAGATTTATTTGTGCTGGTAAAAATTCTTGTAGGTATTCTTTCTGGCTCTTGAACTAGGGAATCGGGACGCAAAGAATAACCAATGCCTCATGCCCCAATTCCCAATCCCTTTACATTCAGCTGATTCAACGTCCTTGAGTTGCCAGAAATTGACGCAAACTCAACAAACTCAAGGTTTGACCCAAATTTAAGGGCAAAAGTGAAACTCCTTCCAAGCGGGATTGCACCCAACCTTCTCCCCAATACCATTCATGAAACCCGTCAATACCTCCACTGAGTAGCAAACGGAGACAGTTGGATTTTACAACGTCTACTTGATGATGAATTGAGACTGGCCCAGTCCAGGTAGTAAACTGAAATCCCGGAAGTAGTTCTTCTGGCATTCCTGGCGCAAAGCGTTGTGCTAAGAGCCATTTTTCTAGTTGTACCGGATGCAGCAGACTATCACGAATTGCATCTGTTGGCGCTTCAATTTCGATTCGCAGTTGACTTTGTTGAAAATTACCTAGCATTTTTCTAAGATTGCCTAAAAGTGAGATATCGCTATTTCTAATATTGCAAATAGTCTTTGTCATTAGTCATTAGTCCTTTGTCCTTTGGAAATAACTAATAACCAATACTTCTCTACTAGAGGCTACGCCAACGACTTCTCTACGAGACGCTGCGCGTTAGCGGAGCATTTGCTTGATACGCTCAGTACAAGTGAGCAATGACCAATAACAGCCGTTTATTTACGTGACACCCCACTACGTTACTTTTCTTGCAGCAGAGAACTTAGAATAGAAAAAGTGAACTTGTTAAGAAATGTAAGGTTATTCATGGCGGATCAGTTAATTCGTGCAACAGCAGCCGAAGGTGGAATTCGTGCCGTAGGTGTGATCACCACACGTTTAACAGAAGAAGCACGGCAGCGACACAAGCTTTCTTATGTGGCAACAGCAGCACTGGGTCGCACTATGGCGGCGGGCTTGTTAATGGCTTCTAGTATGAAGCGAAGTGGATCAAGGGTCAATGTGCGGGTGAAGGGCGATGGCCCTTTAGGCGGCATATTGGTAGATGCCGGCTTAGATGGTACGGTACGCGGGTATGTGGGGAATCCATCTATAGAATTACCTCCTAATGCCAAAGGTAAGCTAGATGTTGGTGGTGCAGTGGGTGGTGGCTACCTCTACGTTGTGCGAGATGTTGGTTATGGTTATCCTTACTCTAGTACGGTAGAACTAGTTTCTGGTGAAATTGGCGATGATGTGGCTCATTATCTGGTGAATTCTGAACAAACACCTTCAGCTTTAGTTTTAGGTGTGTTTGTGGGAGCAGGGGGAGTAACTGCGGCTGGAGGATTACTAGTACAAGTGTTACCCAAAGCTGCCAGAGATGAAGCCCTCGTAGAAACTTTAGAATCACGGGTCGCTGGTTTGGCAGGATTTACACCATTGTTGCAAGCAGGGAAGAATTTGACTGAAATCTTTAGCGACCTCTTGGGCGATATGGGGCTGGAAATCTTTTCCGAACGGCAAATGCTGCGTTTCCACTGTGGTTGTTCTTTCGATCGCGTTTTGGGGGCACTGAAAATTTTGGGAGAAGCCGAACTGCAAGATATGATTGTTAAAGATAATGGTGCTGAAGCAACTTGCGACTTTTGCGGCAATGTTTACCAGGCAAGTAGCGATCAGTTAGCTCAACTAATTGCCGATTTACAAGCTGAATCTACTGTTTCAAGATAAAGTATAAAACGACACTAATTTATTAGATTGAACATGGTATTCTGTGGAGAGGGATAATCAAAAAAAGTAGCTTTTTGATCGCGAGAAAGTTACTATGGCATCAATGGAATTATCGACCTAAAACAGAGCGCTATTCAATTATTTTGGTGTGAGAGATGACAGAGCGGGATATTCCAGACAGTTGGTCTTCAGCCAGTGATAGAGAGCCAGATCAAAACAAAAGATTATCCCGAACAGAACAATTCGGTGAAACTCAACCATTTGGTGTCCCACCTACTGGTTCTACTTCCAAGTCAGTGAAGCGGCGAAAAAAAAACGATACACAAGGATTACCTATAAATAGTCATTCAGAAGAAACTGCCCAACTCAGTAGTACTTCTGGGAAATGGCCACGCTGGATGAAAAGCTGGACATTGTGGCTAGTACTACTAATGTTGATTCCCGGCAGTGTAGCATTCTTGGCAATGGCAATGCTGCTAAAGTTGCCGACTGCCCCTAATTGCCCCTCGATTTTCTGGCCCCTAGCTAGTGCTTCCGTGCGGCTACATTGCGCTCAGTTGGCGGCTTCTAAGCAAACAGTGAACGACCTATTGCAAGCGATCGCTCTGGTGAAAGAACTACCTGAAAGTCACCCGTTGCATGGAGAAATTGATCGTTTCATCGAAGAATGGTCACGGGATATTTTGAAACTAGCCGATCAAAGTTTCCAAACGGGGAATTTAGAGGAAGCGATCGCTACTGCTCGCAAGATACCCGAAGATGTGGCAGCTTATAAATTAGTCGATGAACAAGTTGACAAATGGCAGTCAATTTGGACAAAGGCAGAAGAAACATACAACGGTGCGATCGCCGAAGTAAAAGAACGGCGCTGGCAATCGGCGTTCATGTTATCCGCCAAAATGCTGCGCGTAGACAATCAATACTGGGCGGGCACTAAATACGACCAATTGAATCGTCTAATCGCCGGAGCGCGGGAAGATGGCGATAAGTTAGGAAAAGCGGAAAGTTTAGCAAGCAGCAAAGTAGTCGATAATTTACTGGAAGCCATCAAGCTAGCCGAGTCTATTGGGCAGGAAAGTTACCTTTACCAAAAAGCCCAGGAAGCGATTCCCGCATTTGGACGCAAAATGCTGGAATTGGCACAGGCAAAACTAGACAAGCGGGATGCCGATGAAGCATTGAATATTGCTAGACAAATTCCAGAGAGTACGAAACTACAGGGTGAAACAGACGACTTTATCGGCATAGCTGACGCGAAAAGAAGTGCTTGGATCGGTAACGTTTCTGGTTTAGAGGCAGCGATCGCTCAAGCACAACAAATCGATCCTTCCAGACCAGTGTATAACGAAGCCCAACAACTCATTGCTCGTTGGCAGTTGGAAATTGAAGATGTTGCCAATCTAGAAAAAGCGAGATTGTTGGCTAGCCAGGGAACAGTTCCTAATTTAACAGCAGCGATCGCCCAAGTGCAGTTAATACCTGCAAATAATCCCAGATCCACAGAAGCTAGACAAGAAATGGATCGCTGGCGTGCCCAAGTGGAGACAATTGAAGACCAACCTTACTTAGAACGTGCCGAACAGATAGCTGTATTCGATGATATCAACTCCTTGCAAGCTGCGATCGCTCAGGCTAGCGAAATTCGTAGAGGTCGGGCATTATATCCAGAAGCACGGAAAAGAATTCGGACTTGGATAGGAAAAATTCAGCGAATTCAAGACCAACCCTACTTGGATCAAGCACAAGAACTGGCTCAGAGTGGAAATCTCACCGCCGCCATTAGCGCCGCTCAACAAATTGCCTCATCGGGAAGGGCACTTTCTGGGGAAGCGCAAGCTGCGATAAATGATTGGGAAGGGCAAATCCGCACTAGAGAAAACTGGAAAAAAGCCCAAGAAGTGGGCGCAGCTGGTACGCCAGAAGCTTTGGTTGAAGCAATACGGCTGGCAGATCGGGTTTCAAACAATAGCATCTTACGTATGGATGCGAATCTAGCTATTGACCAATGGAGTCAGCAATTGTTAGAAATAGCTCGCTCTCAAGGTCAGTCTGATATTGCTAGAGGGATTGATATTGCAAAATCGATTCCACGCGGTAGTGCTGCTTACAGTGCGGCGCAAGAGCAAATTAAGGCTTGGCAGGATTTTCTGAATCCTAAACCTGAACCTCAGCCTCAACCCCAGACTGAATCTCTACCATTTCCTCAATCAACTACTAATGGGCAGTAATAGCGTTATTTAAAGATTAAAACCTTTTAATTCAGCATTTTCAAAAGGCATATCAGGGATGCCGGGGTGTAAAAAAAACTTTTTAAGTAAGGTAGCACAGCTAGTGGTCTATCGCATTAGTTATGAGTGGTAAATATGTTTGTAGTGAGGACTTTAGTCCTCAAATATTCAAGCACTAAAGTGCTTACTACAAACCTATCAAAACTTTTGCGATAGATTACTAGTTGTGCCACCCTAGTTAAATTTATCGAAACAGAATTCAGGAGTCAGCAGCCAGAATGGGCTAAATGCCACGCTTCCGCTAACAGAATGAATTTTGTGCGATTGGTGGATGAATCCACTGATTCATGCTGACTCCTGATTTCTGAATTCTTCCATCACTCTCCCCATTCTTTAATTACAGAAAATAGTGATGAGTAATCATCATCAGCAAATGACATTTTTACGGCTGTTTGCAAGATTTGCCGCACACCTTTAATACTGCTGAGATCCAAACTTCGAGATTTCGCTTCAGAGATAAATAATTCTGTATCTTTGAGCAAATGTTTTGTGGGGAAATTCGGATCGGCATAATTGCCATCCAACATACGTTGTAGCTTTTTGTCAAAGGTAGGTGCGTAGAGTGGACTGTCGCGCAAGATTTGCATAAACATATCCACATCAACACCCTGACGCTGGACAAAAGCCAGGCTCAGAGCAAAGCTAGTTGTTAGGGAAGCTATTAGTTGATTTAGTGCCAATTTAAGCGCCGCCGCAGATCCTACTGGCCCTATAAGTAAAGGTTCTGTCCCAAAATTTTGGAGTAACTTTAAGTGCCGTTGATATTGTTCTGGCTCTGCCCCTACCATCACACTCAACTTGCCAGCTTGTGCTTCCGGGATACTCCCTAATACTGGCGCTTCTAAATATTCACCACCACCACCAACGATCGCGTCTCTAATTTCCTGGCTTTCTGTGGGAGTGATTGTTCCCATTTGGATGATTGTGCGCCCTTCCAGAGTTTGCCAAGAAGTATCTGAAAGCAACACATTATAAATGGCAGGGGCATTAGTCAGCATGAGAATTACGCACTCAGCAGCACGAATGGCGTGGCGGGGATGTGTAGCAATTTCAGCCCCAGCTGCTTGTAGCGGTACTAATTTTTCTGGGGTGCGATTGTAGGCAACTAGCTGTATATCTGCGGCTAATAACCTTTGAGCCATTGGTAGTCCCATCAGTCCAGTTCCCAGAAATGCCACCTTCATTTTTTACGTTCCTTTAATACAGCGTAGGCGTAGTCTGTTGTAGACATCGCGTTTCCATCGTTTGATTTTAATATCAGTTATCAGTGAACAGTTATATCTAAATACTGATAACTGTTCACTGATTAGCGACTAAGGGATTTCCAAGAAATAAACGAACCACAGAGACAAGGGAGCGCGGTCTTGGGGGTTTCCCCCATGAGCGACTGCCGCGCAGAGAACACAGAGAGAGGAAAAATAGAGAGGATTTTGTGCCCGTTTTGGGATATTTTTTATTTGGAAGCCCCTAACGTCTCTGGCAATTAGCCACCAGCTGCAAAAGTCGCCATAATTATCACTGAAAGTAAAATACCAGGAGTAAGTAGTGTTACTAGCATTAGCAGGTCATGGGTGGACATAATTATTACTTTTGTATTGTGTTTAACTTTACAGTATTCACTGTTATGCTAGTCTAAATAAGATTGATACTGCATTCTTAAATAGAGTTTTAACTTTTCAAATTTACCTTTACTCGGGCAGGGTCAATCCTTTGAGTTTTTGAGAAGTTTCTGTATTGTCCAGACCTTTGCTCTGAATTAAGACTCCAAAGCCGCCGAGTCCTGTGGGATCTATAAGTTGGTGTAGTGCATCCCGATGCTGTAGTAACTGCGAGAGAGGTTGCTTTTGCTCGGAAAGGGCTGCAATACGATCGCCTAACCCCAACGCCATCAAAAATAATCCCTGCTGGATAAAACCAACTTTTTCTAAACTACACCGCTCACCCCAGCGTTCCAAAGCCGTAAAGTCAACATGGGCTGTGATATCTTGTCGCCCAATATTAATGTAGGGGTTGTCATGGAAACGATGCTGGTAATAACACTGTAGCGTTCCTTGCGATCGCCTGGGATTATAGTAACGACTGGCGGGGTGGCCATAATCAATTGTTAACACATAGCCGCGCTGCAAGCGGTCTGCTACTATACTCAACCAGTCTAAAGCAGCTAAATTAATTTCACTACGGTAGCCATCTGGATATGCACTTTGGGTAAAGTTCATTTCCACTAAGTCTAAATATTCAGACAGTTGGGGGGTTGAAGGTTCTCCTGTGACTTCTATAAATGATGAGCAGGTTTCTTTCTCATTACTATCTGTGGTTACATAAATTTCTCGGAGTTCTCCCGTTTCTAGGATGAATTGATGCACGGGGAACGCATCTACTAACTCGTTAGAGAAAAAGCAACCAGCGATCGCATTTGGCGGTATTTCCTCTAAATTACACCAACGCACAGGGAAATCTTGCAAGCGTTGCTGCTGTTCTTGTCTTAAAGTTGGGGACTTTTCAACAATGATGTACTCCAGCGCCGTAAAAAAATCTGGGTAGTGCTGTTGATGATATTTAAGGATATGCAATGCTAGCAATCCTTGACCTGCTCCCATTTCTACCAGAGAAAAGGGTACAGGTTTTCCTAAAATTTCCCACATTTGCAAAAATTGTTCTGCTAGTAACTCGCCAAAGTCAGGACAGAGGTTAGGAGAGGTGAAAAAATCACTATCTTTAAAACCTATTTTGACTGCATCGCTGGAATAGTATCCGTATTCAGGATGGTATAGTGCCAGATCCATGAATTGGGCGAAAGTAATTCGTTGTTGAGGATTGGTGGTAATGTGATTTGCGATCGCTGCACACAGCAAAGCATTGGAATCCATAAAATCTTTCATTGTCGTGTTAGCCTGCTGGTCGCAGTAAGCGGATAATGGAAAAACGAACCGCAAAGTCGCAAAGGACACAAAGGAATGAGAGTTTCAGAGAGTTATTGCGTAAGTCCTATACAATTTCGAATTACGAATTACGAATTAAGCGTAGCGTCTCGCAGAGAAGCAGTACTAACCACTCACCAGCGACACCAGCACACCATTGGGATCGCGGACACGAGCATCATTTGTCCCCCAGGCTGACTTTTAGGGGCATCTAATGTTTTTGCGCCAGCGCCGATCGCTCTCATGTAAGCACTGCCAACATCGGGGGTAATAAATGATATTTGAATTAATGGCGGTGGTTGTGTGGGATCGTTGACATGAAAGCCCCCAGGAAATAATTTCTGTGCTTCGCTACTTGAAGAGAAAGCTAGTGTAGTGCTGCCAGTTTCGATTTCCGCCCAGATAGATTGTCCTTTATCCTGAAGAGTGCGACGAACCAGACCAAAAGCTTTTTCGTAAAACTCAACCGTTTTAACTACATCGTCTACCCAGATGACCGTATAACCAAATTTCATAATTCTTTCTCCTTATCTAGAAAAAATTGAGGGTTTGAAACCCACGGAGTACGCCCTTTTAACTACGAATGACGAATGACAAATGACGAATGACGAATTATTTTAGCTCTCCAGAATATTACGATCTGTCGCTAGAGTTTGTGCCCCTGTTTGCATCATTTCTATATCTGATGGCGACCAATCATGAGGCCCTTGACAGTAATGTGCTACTAGCAATCCCCATAATCCTCTAGGGATGACAATTGGTACAACTAAGTTAGCGCGAACTTGCAAATTGCGGAGAAAATCTCGGTGACAAGACTCGATCGGCTCTAATTCAATATCAGCGATCGCCTTTACCCGTCCTGCTAAGTATAAAGCAGCATACTCGTTGTTAAAACAATCATCTGGGCCAGTGGAACCAAGTATTGAGAATTCTTGAGAACTCAAAGATTCAAAAGTCACTTGTCCTTCCCACTGGTTGTAAAAATAATACAACACCACCCGATCAACCTGAAGCGATTCTCTGAGTTGATTGGTTGTTTGCCGCACTAACTCATCGCGCTGCATTGTTTTAACAAGACGATCGAGCAAAATTTGCAAACCCTGTTCACGGCGATCGCGGTTATGGTTAAATTCTGAGTGAGGATGAATTTGCACGGTTCTAAAATTACGACTAGGTAAATGCTGCCGGATTTATATAGTAATTTATTACACTTTATTTAAATACATTTTTGTATTTATAGCAGCAATTCGATTTTAACGAAACATAATCGT
>NZ_JACKZS010000272.1 GCF_014222285.1 Nostoc sp. UCD121 | reverse complement strand
ACCTTTAACTGATGAGCAAGACGGAAATACTACAAAGTCTCTAGGTTTGGTGCAAGTGTATTAAAGGGGTGGCAAACATATCGCGCTCGATTAGCTATGTAGGCTGCTCAAAGGCAAACATTACTGAGGGATATTTGATGTGGTTGATAAGAATACTAGGCAGAAATTAAAACGAGTTTGGTGTGAGCGGTTGGCTATCTTTATGTGTATGCCTATTTTACTAGGCGTTTCAGTTATAAAAATGCAGCCGATACACAATTACCTTACTCAGTTAGATACATATAAGCAAAGGC
This sequence comes from Nostoc sp. UCD121, assembly GCF_014222285.1. Taxonomy (GTDB): domain Bacteria; phylum Cyanobacteriota; class Cyanobacteriia; order Cyanobacteriales; family Nostocaceae; genus Nostoc. Next base: position 8,182 of record NZ_JACKZS010000272.1, on the reverse strand, counting down.
TAGATATTGAATTATATCAGGACTACGAGGCAGTGCCCATACAAGAGTATGAGAAGGTAAGTAAGGAACGTTATGTACATTCAATAAGAAAGCTAGAGCATGAGAAAGTAGTAAGTAAGGAAGGTTTTGTACTAGTAAGAAAGCTAGAGTATGAATCAGGTTTAGGTGAGGTTTCAGGGGGGTACCGAGTTTTGGAATTCAAGCTGATAAAACAGCAACAGTATGAACAGATATCAAAACTACAAAACGGCAGGAAACAAGTACATGGTAAGTATTTATTCGAGCTTTTTGTCCTACTAGTATTAGCATCTGGATTCGTTGGAATGCTGGTGCTGTTATTAAGGCAGCGAAATCAAATATCTCTGCCTTTGACGGATCAATTAATTATTGTTCTTCCCGAAGAATACATTGCTGATCTAGAAGCTTTATATCAATACAAGAACTCTCAGGATCTCCCTGTCTGGGTTATCAAAAAGGAAATGCTCTGGACTGTTCTGGGAATGCTGTGGGCGTTTCACATTCAAATCAATCTTGACAATCTCTGGCTACCTAACAGCAAAGGGCACAAAAGAATTGATGACTAATTTTTAGATCATGAATAAATTCAAATAACCTTTGGCTGATTGGCACTCAACCAAAGGTTACTAACAGAAATTGAGCAATTTTTTAGGCTGATTGGCACTCAGCCCAATACTGTCAACAATCTAAACGAGCTTTAAATCATGACTAAGAAAATCAGCAGCGCCTTTGGCAAAGGCGTACTATCTCCTATTTTACTCATTTTAGTGGCTGGCTCACTTGGTTTGGCAGTGATTGATAAGGAAAATCGACCCGCTTACTTTGATATGGTCAAAGTTGCAGTAGGATATTCCTTTGGCGCAATGACTTTGCAGAACGGAGATTCTAGCAATCAAGATGAAGAGGATAGCAAAGAGCCTGATGAAGAGGGCTGAAGCACAATTTTAGTTGCAGTTAATTCTGGTAAAAGAATGTATTCCCGATTTCGGGAATGACCAACATGAGCCTCCGCCAGTAGTTGCGGCATAAATGCGGGGAATATGATGGATACGGAATTGTAAGAAATAGGTAGTTAAATAATAAGTCAGGAAGTATGGAGAATGGACAAACTACAATTTTTTTTTGGAAAGATAGCTTCTAGCTTGCCTACCACGTTAGATAGTGAACCGTTTATTATCACTGAGAACTCTTTACCTTGTCCACAGCAACTTATCTCGACTGCTAAATTAGTAGTCAAAAAAGGCGTGCATCAGTATGGCTCTTGGTACCAGATTGATCAACTTTGGTTTTTTGCCCATAAACAAACCTATCGCCAGTTGGGTCTTTTGATTTTAGCGTGTATATTTTCCCCCCATATCGGTGAGATTGAACTCCTACTCACTCACCAACAGAGCGATATAAATAAAATTATTGTGGAGTCCCATAATCTTAACATTGACACACTTACAGGAGGATTTTATACAAAACCTTTCGCTTTTAAATATTGGCCTGAAGTTCAAAGCTGTCTTCATCCTCTTCATAACTTGCAAGTCCCCGATTGGGATCTACCAGAACTATTGTTAACGGATGAAGAGGACTGTTGTACAACTGAGGAAGACTGGAAGAATCGTTCTGTTATACGTGGCTTTGGAACACCATTGGGAGCAACCCACTTTGCTGAATTACTTCTCAACATTGGTTTACCTGAAACAGAAAATCAGGAATTTTATCTCGAATCTTATGTAGGTAACAAAAGCCTAGCTCCAGGAAGTGCCGAAGCAAGACTTTGGTTGCCCGGAGGAGATTATTGGGATGATTCTCTGTTTGAAGAATCTGGCTGAATTAACGTCAATTAGAGGGGAGTAAAAAACGCCAGGAGCGCATGTGAGTAGCATTGGAATAAAGTTGGTTAGGGTTGCTTGGGGTTGGATTATTTCCAGCAATCATCACAACCTTTTTTTCATACTCGAATTACTATAAAAATTATTATACGCATCACTATTCTCCCCTGCCATGCTTAAGCTTTCACTAATATCATCTGCTATTATCTGCACGCAATTACATGGTGCTGTATTTGCCCAAAGTAACCCACGTTCTGGTTTTCAGGTAATTAAGGTGCAAGAATTTATCTCTTCTAACCGTATTAGAGTTACTATCCCCAAAGCTGTGGCTGTACAATTGTTTAGCAACTTAGAAGAACAAGAAGGAAGAAAGTCTGAGGAGATTTCAGTTGCGTATCCTACACAAAACACATCTGTAATCGTGCATACCACAGTAGGTTTGGCTGATGATTCAGTGAGCGGGAGACGAAATCGCATCGAATTGAGACGCAACAAAAATAAATGGGAAGTTGTCTGGGTAGGTAGGCAATACAAGTGTCAACCAAATCGAGGGCATCAACACTGGTCTGGCAGCCTTTGCTCATAATCGGGTTAAATGAGCAGTGATTCCGAAAGTTACGCACAAGGAATTAAGGGCAAGGTTATCTATACGGGGAGATATAGCATAACGATGAAAAAGACCTCTGAACTTCCTTTAACCTTCAGAGATATAATCTAGCGTGGCAAAACTAGCTAGAGCAAAAACTTAAACGTAGTAAATTCGTTATTATTGAAAATTTTGGTTTACCTATTTACGCCTATTTCAATCATGAAAAATCTACTCTAGCGAGTTTTACCACTCTAGGATATAATTCCCCACATTCACATTGGCCAATGCTATTACAACGCCTTCCTTGTGGCTGACGTTTATCCTCAAATTCAATATTATGTGGAAGGCTGCGTATTTAACGGCGAGGAGTGGATACAACACGCCTGGAATCGGCTCAATAGTGAAGACTTTGATTTAACATATCAAATCCACCTGCCCCATCTTCTTTACTGCGATCGCCGCATTGAATTAGCCTGAAAGCTCGAAGATTTAGAAGCCCAAGGCTGCTATTCATTTGGAACAGGGTTAGCACCTTTGATTGAACAGCGCTATCGAGTGACAGGGTAATTCAATTATCTACCAGCCCCACCACGCTGTCTCATTCTACTGAAATTAGCTATTGAACGTGAACAAACATTGTTCACTCCAGTTATTTGGTTAGCAGGTATACTCCTCTCAGCGTAATCAGCACCAGTACATTTAATTTTAATTGTGACTTGTTTACCTCGATTTGATTTAGTTCTCAGTATGTCTCCCTGACATAACTCTGTGTTGCTAACTATTTTCTCCCACTGTCCTTTGGATTGCTTCCTTTCAACAGAGCCATTCTGAATCTTACTAATTTGCCCCAAATGTTTACAGGAAGCAGCTACTGCCTGCATTCGAGTTAGGTTAAAATTGCCAATTGTTCCCCAATCCAAAGCTATCAGCATTAGAGTTAAAATCATCATGCCATAAGATTTGCGACTCATTATTTGTCTCCTTTAACTGTCAAGCATTGTTTAACTTTAAAACAGTGGTTTGCTAAACCAATCCATGCATCTTCATCTGGATTTTCACTAGTAGCGTATGCCAGACATTTTTCCCATTCCATAAGTGCGAGTTTTTTGTTGTTTTGGTACTCTAGTACCTGAGCCATTAAACAGTAAGCAGATGCATTATCATTTACTAAATCAATAGCTTCTTGTAAGTAGATTTGAGCCTCTTCATAACGTTGTTGTTCTAGTCGTGCCCAACCTAGATTCTTAAGTAAGAAGTACTGCAAATCTTTGTCTTTGTTTTTATTCCTTTCAGTACGTCTTTGTGACTCTTGGAGTAATTCAATAGCTGCGGTATATTTTTTATCCAGGATGTACAAACGAGCTAAATTGTTGTATGCCCTTTCAAAATCTCCCTGTAGCGATACCTGATATTCGGCACGGGCACGGTCTAAATCTTGTAGCTGTTGGTAAACTTGTCCCAAGTTGTAGTGAGCTTCCCAATCATCTGGGTTTAGCTTGATTGCTCTACTGTAGTTCAATTGGGCGTTAGATAATCGGCCCGCATCATGTTCTCTATGTCCTTCTTTTTTGTAATAAACAGCAATCTGCGGTAATAAAAAACGAAAGCCCATTAAACATAGCAACAGCACTACTGCAAAACCGCACTTAACCTCATTCTGGAAATGTTTAGGAATATTTAAGCTGATGAGAATGCGCTCAATCGCTTCCTGCCCAGCCTTGGTTAATGCTCCGCCAGCTGCCAACAAAGTCAGTACGCTTTGAGTTGTAATTGTAAAAGCTCCGAATGTATCTGGTGTACCGGTTAAGAAGCGGGAGGAAATATCTACTACTAAACTGATGCTTGCTGTTATACACGTAATACTCAGCGCATTCCAAAGCCAGTCCAATCTGTCCCATCGATTAGTGGGAGGCTCAAGAAACCACCACCAAGCTACTGCTGGTGGATGCAAGCTTGCACGCCAGTCAGATAATTGAACTATCTGTGTAATTAACCCAGCTTGTTTTTTTAAGCGGTTATCGAGTTCGATAATTTTTATCAGAATTTCTTTGTTAGTCTGATTTTTATCAGTCAATACCGTATAGACTTCATCGCGAGTCTTAAGCACATCCAGAATTTGTTGTTTTGATGGATGTGTTGTAGCAGCCGATTCAAGTACCGCAAGCGTGATAGCATAACTTTCAACAGCAGCTTCTAGATTCGATACAGTCATTCGTTTACTAGCAAAGAGTTGAAGTTCTGGATAATTTCACTAAAATATCGCTGAAATCTAAATATACCAGTAATTATAAGCATATATAAAGTCTGTGTAACGAAATAACGATTTCGTCCTTTGTTTTAATCGTTATTTCTTGCTATAACGAAGTCGTGACTGGAGTAAAGAACGAAAACACGATATCAATAAATCGCTATAAGGCGAAAGGACGAAAACACGATGACCGTATTAGTGGGTGTCATCTCCCAAAAAGGCGGCGTTTCAAAAAGCACTATTGCGCGACTGATTGCCCGTGAGTATGCGGCGGCTGGCTGGGATGTTAAAATTGCGGACTTGGACATTTCCCAAGGGACTTCCACAGACTGGAAGCAGCGTCGGGAAGTAAACGGTATCCAGCCGGAGATTGCTGTTGAACCATTCCGCACTGTAGCGCAAGCTCTGAAACACGCCTCGGTTTATGACCTCATGGTTATGGACGGGCCACCACATTCCATGCAAGGCACTTTAGAAATTGCCCGTGCAAGTGATTTACTTGTCCTGCCTACTGGTTTATCACTGGATGATCTCAAACCGTCTGTACTGTTGGCGCATGAACTGGTAAACGCAAAAATCCCTACGGATAAAATTATTTTTGTTTTATGTCGAGTCGGCGATCGGGAGAATGAAATTGAGGATGCCCGATCATATATTCATAAAGCTGGATATGTCACAGTGGCTGGTTCAATCCCCGAAAAAACTGCTTACCGTCAGGCAAGTGATAACGGTCGTGCTGTTTCTGAAGTCACGTTTCCTACTTTGAAGCAACGGGCAGAACAAGTAGCCCAAGGAATTATTGATCTGTTGAGTAAGCAAGAGTCCTAATTATGTCAACTAAACCACCTCCACCACCTCGCAAACCAAGCAAAGGTGAACCCCCTAGCATTAAGGAAACAAAAGATAACTTGGAGAAGCCCGATCCAGGGGAAATTTCCAACCTGAATTTTAAAGTACCTGCCGAGTTTAAAAAGGATTTTAAGATTGCGGCTGCTACTTACGGTTGTACCCAAGTCGAGCTACTGCAACGGATTTTTAAATACTGGACAGATAATCACGGTTAATATTACTTTCGTTCTTTCGCTAAATGACGAAAAGACGATTCTTGCTTTCTTATTTTAGCGATTTCTGATTTCATAGTTGTCAACACAAGATATACTGACAAAGCATTAGTGTCAGAAACTAGGCTGCATCGGTTTCACAGGGCAATGAAGAAATAGAGTGCGATCGCACCCATAGATTTTTGCCTAACTGTTGAGAACAAGAAACGCCTTTATTAGTTCTGAAACTACAATGATTGAAGAAGCAATCATTTGGTGAAATTGTGATGCAATCAATTTTCTGGAGTGTAGAAGAAGTAGCCCTAAGAGCTAAACAGTTTTATGAAAACGGTATTCGTCAAAATGTCGAGTCTGGTGACAATATCGGTAAGATGATTGTGATTGATGCAGAAACTGGTGAATATGGGATAGATCCAACTGGTGTAGAGACAGCGTTAAAGTTAAAACAGAAAAACCCTAATGCTAGATTGTTTACTATACGGATTGGTTATGATGTGGCTGTAAGTTTTGGTGGTGCAATGGAGCGTACTGCTGAATGATTTATGGAAAAGTAATCGATGGTAGAGCAATAGTTCCAGTGGTTTTTCGTTTACCTGAGCAGCCAGATTTTAACTTGGATTTTGTCATTGATACTGGATTTAATGACCATCTTACTTTACCATCACAGGCAGTCAGTGCAATGAATCTTCCCTTGTATTCTAGTACCGAAGCAAGGTTAGCCGACGGTACTCAAGCTTTATTGTCTATACATTTGGCAACAATTGTATGGGACGGTATAGAAAGATTAATTCCAGTTTTAGCTGCTGGTTATAAACCTTTGCTTGGAACTTCTCTGATGGCAGGATATCATCTAGAAATAGATTTTCAAGACAATGGTTTAGTTTCCTTAAAAAAACTCTAAATTATCAGAATAAGTTTAATTGTCCACCTTCATTAAATGGTAACTGAGTCTAACTGATGAGGAATTAGCTTTTGATAATGCCCGACTATACTTTTGCAGAATGCTGACAAGAAAGAAGTTACGGAAAGATTATGATTCCAGTAGAATATTTGAGGATAAAAGAAAAGGTAAGACAGCTTGCTCGTAAATCCGGCATCACAGCAATTGATAGCTGCTACATTAGTCTAAGCTTAGAAGAAGAGCGCCCAGATTGGGGATTAATTGGGGGGATATTTTACCCAGATCACCTCGAAGAAGAGATAACGTCTCAAGAAGAAACTCTTACAAAAATTGCAGACAGCCTAGATATTTGGCTGGCGTTGGTTAGAGCTAATAGTGTTGTTGCATCTTTGAGAAGAAAAGCACTCTCAACCAAAAAAATAGAAGATATCAGACACTACCTCGATGTTCAGTTCGTTTCATCTACGGCAACAGTTAACCATTAGTAATCTGGCACTTTTGATGCAGGGTGGTGCTGGCAGCCAGGGCATTCTCCCAGAACTTATATAGAAATTAATATAGACAAAGCCTATATACAAACTTACTCCGGCAAGTACCAACTGCGATCGCTCTATCTTGGCATGGGCAAAGGATATCTGGTGGTTTGTAAACTGGCGCGACCATGCAGCGAAAATGTTTTTCGGGCATTTTTCGAGGTAAAAAGGCGGAAAACTACCTTTAAGAGAGACTTTTAACGCTTTTTTTGTTGGCTGACGTGCGAACAAAGACAGCCGATGATTGCAGCCCAAGCTCACAGAAACTTTAAAGCAAGATCAGTGCCTTTGCTGTATCAGTTTTTATCAGGGATAAAGTAGAACTGAAGTAACAAATTTTACTTTTTTTCTCAGTATTAATTTTATGAAATTTTCGTCTAAAGTTTTGGCTGTTTTAACTTCAACTTTTGGTTTATTTTCAATCAATTTTGCTGTTTCTCTGCCTGCAATTGCGTCAGTTACTTGTGAAGGTGGGACAATTCATAATTATTCAAATGGTTCGTTGGCAAGTTGTATTCTTGGACAAGATACGACCGTGCAGGTTTCCAGCCTGAGTTCCGGGTCATCTAATTTTGAGTGCCAAGCCCAACAATCTATATCTTTTGACGAGAAAGCACAATTTCAAAGTTGCCAGCTTTTACAGGAAATCCAACTTAGAAAAGGTAACTCAATTGAAATATGTCCAGCAGGATATAAAGTAGATGTTTCAATTGCACCCAATGGTGTTCAATCCACTAGTTGTAGACCCTAAGAGGACGTTTTAGAAGTAGGGGCTATTGGGCATTGAGCCAGGATGTTTGTAAAAACCTGCATTCCGGTTTGGTTCTGAACCGTTGCCAAAATCGCTATGCTCCCCGTTAGTTGGATGCTTGGGCGGTTCAAAGGTTCAGCAATCGCAACTTCTAACTTCCACCAACTAGTAAGTGAAGTTGTAAGTTGAAGTCTAAAACCTATAATCAAAAGTGTGGAGCAACTATTTATTATAAATTAAGCTTATTTAATATTATTATGC
>NZ_JACKZS010000271.1 GCF_014222285.1 Nostoc sp. UCD121 | reverse complement strand
AAATTAAGATGCGTTTAAATCGTAATTTAAAATGTTTTTTATTAATATTTAATTGATTAAATTAATTACTAAAAAATCTTAAATTTCATTTAAATAATTAAAAATGAGTAAACAAAGAATTTAAGAAATCTAACTTTGCTAAAAAATGGATAAAATCTGTGTTTATCTGTTAGTTCGGTGATGATGCATTTTGGCATATTTTCAGTATAAAAATAGTAAGTTTGACTGAACCAAATATTTTTACGCAGTCACCTTTAACCATCCAAAAATATCACCTACCGTCAACTCTAACCCCTGACAGAATTCTGGCACTGGTAAAACAGACTCAATTTCCTCAAAAGGTAAAGGTTGTTGTCCCGCAGGATAAGCAGCGATGAATCGCTCATCAGGGTCAATTAACCAACCCATTTTAGTCCCATCATTGAGAGCGTGTAAGATTTTTTTTATAACTTTTGTATGGCTTTGTTCGGGTGAGAGAATTTCGATTATCCAGTCGGGTGCTAGAGTAAATGTATTGGCAATATCACCATTTTCATCTATGGGAAGCCTTGCCCAAGAAAATACAGCGGCATCGAGAACTATAGAACATCCTGCAAAAGTGCAACGCAATTCTGGAAAAGCCCAACCCATTTTTTGTACTTTGATAACAGAATTGATTGTGGGACAGAGTTCTCCTTGAATAGTGCTATGTTTTCCTTGAGGCATAGGTTTTGGAATGATTTGACCGTCAATGTATTCACAGTACGGTTTAGTTTCTGGTAGTGTGAGAAACTCTTCTAGAGTCAATCTTTTATTTGATATTTGTACCATGATTATCCTAGCTTCAACTTATAATACTTTTTGACATCGTTAGTATTTACCTTATTTTAAAATATTTTTCAATTTACCAATCCGTCAATATCTAAATTATTTCATGCTTTCTTGCGCCTACAATACATTACCAAAAGTATAAATAATCCCATTCCTGCTAGATATTTAATTGCATCAGGTATGCTCGGATTAGGTGAAAAAAAGCCTTCAATCGTACCAGCAATCATCAACATTGGTACAATACCAAATACTAGCTGCACCGCCTGAGAACCATAAAATTTCAATGCATCTCCACGGCGATATTTCCCAGGAAATAAAATTGCTCTTGCTAATAAAAATCCTGCACCCCCAGCAAAAAAGATTGCGGGTAATTCCAAGGAACCATGCGGAAACACAAAGGCCCAAAAAGGATAAGCCAGATTATTTTGACCAACTAAAGTGCCAACAGCACCAATTAATAAGCCATTAAAAATCATCAAATAGGATGTATATAGCCCGACGGTGATGCCACCGGCAACAGCACCAAAGGATACTGACAGATTATTGATCGTGATACTGCTGGATGCCAGAGGTTCAACACCGACAATTGACCCCATCCATAATTTATGCTCATCTCGCACCTTGGTAATCAAACTTTCAGGTACGATCAAAGCCATAAAGCTGGGGTTTTGCCAAGAATACCACCAAGCCACTAGTGTCCCCAGTAGGAACAGTGCCGTGGCTACAGCAATATATGCAAATGTTTTCTGGACTACATCGGGTAATCCCCATTTGTAAAATTCTAGGATTGCCTGCCATTCCTGTCGTCGCGAACCTTGGTAAATCTGCGTATAGGCACGAGTTGTTAAAGATTGTAAACTTTGTATCAAAGTATTGCCGATTTGCTGGGTACGGGCACGAGCCAAATCTGCCGCTACTGACCGATATAAACTCGCTAACTCTCTAATTTCTGCTGCCCTTAGAGACTTTAGACCTTTTTTTTCTATCTGCTTTAATAAGGCATCCAGACGTTGCCAATTTGGTTCTCGTCGCGCAATCCAACGTTGAATATTCATGAATTTTGGGAACACTGAGTTTAACTTAGCTTAAGATAGCCTCAAATTGATCTCCGTAGTTTCAAGGGAAATTTGCCATTATGTCTGAAAATTTTGGATCTTCCGGCCAGATACAACCACTGAGTGTAGGAAATGTTGTCAGTGCTGCGGTGCGATTGTATCGTTCTCATCTTAAGACTTATCTAAAACTGGCTGCGATCGCTCACTTGTGGGTTCTCCTTCCGATTTATGGCTGGGCAAAATATGCAGCCATCTCTGGACTAATTTCACGCTTGGCTTTTGGAGAATTGATTTACCAACCTGAAAGTGTCCAAGCCGCCAGCAGCCATGTTAATCCGCGTCTCTGGTCATTTTTAAGAGTTGGTTTTCAGGTAGGAATATCTTTGGTGTTAGTTTATTTAGGATTGGCGATCGCAGGTGGTATTCTGTCTGCTGTGTTGATAGCGTTATTGGGAGGGATATTAGGTACTGCGGGTGTTATAGTCACAACCACATTGACAATAATTTTAATGGTAATTATTTTACTGTTGGGACTAACTTGGTTCTACTCTCGTTGGATAGTAGCTGAGGTACCGCTAGCAGTTGAAGAAAATGTTAATGGTGGCGAAAGTGTTGCTAGAAGTTGGGAGTTAACTAAAGCCTCGGTACTTCGCATTCAGGGCGTTGTTTTAGTTGCTTTTTTCGTTACACTGCCACTAGTGTTTGTATTAAACTATATACCTAGCTTATTCCTCATCAAGCTTGAGCCAGGTACTGTCATCTACGGAATTGTGTATTTTATTTCTGTAATTGGCAGCTTAGTAGGTGGAGTTTTGATAATGCCGTTCTGGCAAGCACTAAAAGCTGTTTTATACTTGGACTTGCGGACTCGGCGTGAGGGTCTAGGTTTGCAGTTAAGACAACCTCCTACACAAGATTTTCGTTAACTCAACGCCTTAATTCAACTCTATTAATTTTCAATTGGTTAAAATATGCGCTTTTTTAATCGCATCACATTCCAGACTCCAGAAAGTGTAGAGTTGGAATTTACTTTAGCGGGAATTGGTAATCGAGCTTTAGCACTGCTGATTGACTATACAGTGTTGGGTATAACTTTGCTTCTGTTTGTCCTTACCTGGGCTGTCTTTTCAACGCAGCTGGTAAATTTTCTTGAAGGCTTTTTTACAAGTTTACCAAATTTAGATATTTGGTTGTTAGCAATTTTCTTCATTATCGCCTTTGTAATTTACATCAGCTATTTTGTATTTTTTGAAACCTTATGGTTTGGGCAAACCCCTGGTAAACGGGTTGCTAAAATTCGCGTAGTTCGAGATGATGGCAGACTAATTGGGTTACAACAAGCAACTCTCCGTGCCCTACTACGACCCTTTGATGAGACTTTATTTATTGGCGCTTTTTTAATTATGTTGGGTAGTCGTGAAAAGCGTTTAGGTGATTTGGCTGCTGGTACAATTGTAATTCAAGCTGAAACACTCATTGCATCTGCAACATTGACCATTTCAGAACAGGCAAAAGAACTTCATGAACAGTTAATTCAAATCGCCGATTTATCGAAATTATTGCCCGATGATTTTGCAGTTATTCGTGAATATTTGCAGCGGCGGGCTGCAATGTCATTAAAGGCAAGAGCCTCACTATCTCTAAAGTTAGCCGAGCAAGTAGTAGCTATTATTAATTTAGAAAACTTGCCAGAAGCTGTTACACCTGATGTATTTTTAGAAGCTGTTTATCTCGTATATCAAGAGCCTAAGTTTTAGGCGAGAAATTTTATTTACAGCATTGGTAAAAAGTTAAGTTTACCTAAAAGACAAAATTATAATTAGTAGTCAGTTGCCAGTGAGTGGAAACTACTGGCTACTAACTACTAACTAATGACTTAAAAATCTAAACTCGGCCAGTTTGGTTCACGATAATAGTGTGTCATATTGTCAAATTTTCGCAATTCGACGCGATTGATCGAAAATTCTGGCAAATTAAACAGCCATTTTTCATTCAATTCAGAAAGCTTTGTACTGAAACTTGTGCGGTCTAAGTCAGATGAAACCTCCCCAAAATAGGCTAATGTAACATGGGCAGTGAAATGATAATGCTGCTCAATACCCAAGGCAATCAACTTGGGATTTTGATAAATTGTTCGGCGGAATTTAATAATTTCCTCATAGCAGCTTTCATCTTGAGGTACTAAACAAACAGCTATAGCTCTTGGCATCAGTATCAGTCCCAGCATTTGCCATTTAATCGGATGACTCCTATTTGTCATCAATTGTTGATATTGCTGAAACATTTCGGCTAAACAAGAGGGTAACTCCTCGTCAAATTTAGGATTCTTTTCGCGGGCATCAAGGTAAGCATGATCCCAAATTAAATCCGCTAAAGTTACATGGAAGCTAGCAGGAGGTACAGGTATAATCAAATTACGGTTTACAGGCAACTGCAAAAGTTCCTGTTGGTAAGTCTGTAATTTGGCATAGAAAGCAGAATTTTCTGATTCTTCTTCTGCCGCAGGCGGTGTAATTAGCGTATACCCAGGAAAAGACGCTGCTTCTCTCAAGCCAGAATTTGGCTGAAATTTAGAAGATTCCTGAATATGCTGGGCTTGGGATCTGTAGGCTTCTGGCAGCGTCAGTCGTGCTAACCGATTTAAGTAAGTTTGATAGTTGTCGTCCAATCTTCATAGCCTCACGCTCTCACTTGATAGATTTTAGGGAAAATTACCCCGAATAAGAGAATGATTTTAAAAGTATTTAGTTTTTGGGGCTGAGGGAGTTAGCAGTTAGGAGTTTTAAGTATTCTTCTCCAATGCGTCATTCCCCATGCCCAACTGAGGTTTATCTATGCCAATCTATGTTTACTGGGGTGAAGATGATTTTGCTATGGAAAAGGCGATCGCTGTTTTGCGCGATCGCGTTCTCGATCCCAATTGGATAAGTTTTAATTACACTGCATTCACGCCAGATGAAGCTGATGCTGCTATCCAGGGGTTAAATCAGGTAATGACACCCACTTTTGGCGCTGGTGGGCGCTTGGTATGGCTGGTAAATACAACCCTGTGTCAGCACTGTCCAGAGAATGTCTTAGGGGAACTGGTGCGATCGCTATCTGTCATTCCCGAAAACTCATTTTTATTACTCAGCAGCCGCAACAAGCCAGATGAACGCCTCAAATCCACGAAATTGTTAAAACAATTTGCTACCGAATTCCGAGAATTTCCCCTCATCCCCCCTTGGAAAACCGAATTACTAGTGCAATCTGTTAATCAAGTAGCCCAGACTGTGGGCGTAAAACTGACTGCCAATACTGCCCAGCTACTGGCAGAATCCGTTGGAAATGATACGCGATTGCTCTACAATGAAATAGAGAAATTACGGTTATATGCCTACGGTAGCAATAAGCCTTTAGACGTAGATACCGTTACAAAGTTAGTAAGAAATACTACTCAAAATAGTTTACAATTAGCAGCAGCAATCAGAATAGGAGATACAGCGAAAGCTTTGACAACTCTGGCAGATATGATCAATGCTTCCGAGCCGGGATTACGGATAGTTGCCACATTGATTGGACAATTTCGCACCTGGCTATGGGTCAAGATTATGATAGAAAGTGGTGAGCGCAACCAACAAGCGATCGCTAGTGCTGCTGATATCGGTAATCCCAAGCGGATCTACTTCTTACAACAAGAAATCAAACTGCTTTCTGTGCAACAGTTAATCTCCTGCTTACCTCTACTATTGGAGTTGGAAGTGAGCCTCAAGCAAGGAGCATCAGAAATGTCAACGTTTCAGACTAAAGTCATCGAACTTTGTCAAGTATGCCGAGGAAGTTGACAATCAAATATAAAAACTTGATGTATTGAACAGTTGCTGGAACTTCCAACTCCGAAAATAATTCAAAGTTCTTATAATATCCCTGATGTAGTTTTGTGTCACACACTATATGAATAAAATTTCCAATTTCCTTTCCCGATCCAGCCGAAAGCGAATCCTTTGCAAATCATTCTTTTTCGGCGCGATCGCTACTGCGAGTGTCATTTCCAACGCTTTTTCAGTTACTTCAAAAGCTTATGGTCAAACTGCATCACCAATAGCTAACAATACTCAAATTGACAGCTACGCTCAAGCAGTTCTAGCAATGGAACCAGCACGTCAAAAGGCTTTTGAAACCATTAAAAACCTGATTGGCAATGGAGAAGTTCCCAAAATTGTTTGTAACGATTCTAACAGCATAAATGGTCTTCCTAGAAAGGCTCAAGATATCGCAGTAAATTACTGTAATAACTCTCAAAAAATTGTCCAAGATAATGGTTTGAGCATCGATCAGTTTAACAAAATCACTATAGAACTACAAAATAACGATCTTTTAAAACAGCAGGTTTATAATACCTTATTACGTCTGCAAAAAACCCCTGATTCTCCTTAGTTAAAATTTGCACCAACATTAAAATTAGACAGGAGCGCGGTTAAAATAACTACCCTTAGTTCATTTCATACAAGGGCTAGTATTTTTATCTATAGAACAATCAAAGATCGATTTATAAAATACTTGTTTGTGGATAATAGGTTAATAAGTAATAATCTATTGAATTTTACAAACCGATTTTTATTGCCGTCCTATCATTCAACTATCAGAAAAGTTTGCTTGTCGCTTAGTGTGAATATTTTTCATGTGCTTCTTCACGGTGTTTATGGTGATGTAAAGCTTCATAGCAATCTCTTTGTAGCTGTAGTTGCTTCTATAGAGAAACCAAATTTCAGCTTCTCGTGGCGTGAGGTCAAATTTTTTAATTTCAGTGAGTGCTACATTTTTTACAGACTCATACTGGTTTTCTATGGTAACTAATAAGCAAGGCACTTCGAACCCATCTAAATCTAGCAGTCTTACCCTAATCCGAAAAATATTTGACTTATCAAGTACAATTTCATCCGACAAAATCAGAAGTTTATCAGAAAATAAATACCGACTACTGAGTAAAGATTCACAAAGATTCCAGATAGCTGACGGTACAGCATTCGGGTTGAAATTGCCTTGATTGAATTGGCCACAAAGGCGATTAGCAGACGCATTATTATGTACTACTTCACCACTTTGGCTTAAAATTAATATACCGTCTTCTAAGCCTTCAATTACTTCTTGTAAAAAATTAGCTCGCTTGGAGTTAAGCAAATCAATATTCTTTAACTGTTGTGGTTCTGCTACTGTTTTTACTAATGTCTTTGTTAGGGCAATCATAGGAGATAGATTAATGTATAAAATAGTGTTGTTTGTTAGATTCGTGCAACTTGGAAGATGTACTAATCTATTTTTTGGATGATTATATAAATAAATTGGGTGAATATTGCAGACTAATCATACTCATCAAAGTAAGTACAAGTGTTCTTTCTAAAACAAACTCCTGAGAATACTCAATCAACAATTCATCTATTTTGTTTGAATTAATTTAGGTTATACATTTTAAATACAACTCTGAAATAGCCTATTTCGGAAGACACAAAATTTGACTAGACTTTGCCTCGCTACGCTAAGGTGTCATTGCTAGATTAATTGTCTAAAATCAAACGTATTGTTTTGTTGAATGTAAGCCACTTCTACAAAATAGCTATCACCCCAATAAATAAAAATTATTCAGATGTAAATAAAAATACACACACAAATATTTGTATGTGCGTGTATTTACTACGTATTATAAATTGCAGACTAAATTTTACATTGATTAAAGTAAGCGATCGCACTTCACAGTTAACCTCGCCAACTTGATAGGCTCAAAAGCTTCCATAATAAACGCCATACCAGACACATGGAAGTACCTGAAAAATGTCATTATAGTTAAAGTAAAACATTCTGGAGATAAGACAACGGTTTACGCACGCCCTTTAGCACGGTTAATTGAGCAATTGCAACGCCTGCCGGGAGTTGGCCCTAAATCTGCCCAAAGACTGGCTTTGCATATTTTGAAGCGTCCAGAAGCAGAAGTAGAAGCTTTGGCACAAGCTTTAATTGAAGCCAAAAAACAGATAGGCTTGTGTTCTGTTTGCTTTCACTTATCTGCTGAACCTGTTTGTGAAATCTGTCGCAATGCCAACCGTGACAACAATACTATCTGTGTCGTAGCAGATCCCCGCGATGTAATTGCGCTGGAAAAAACCCGCGAATACAAAGGTAAATATCACGTTTTGGGTGGGGTGATTTCTCCAATTGATGGAATTGGGCCAGAACAGTTGAATATACTGGCTTTGCAGCGACGGGTAAATCAACAAAAACCCCAAGAAGTGATTCTGGCAATTAGTCCGAGTATCGAAGGGGAAACAACAACACTATATATAGGTCAGCTGCTGAAACCGTTTACCAAGGTGACGCGGATTGCCTTTGGTTTGCCTGTAGGTGGTGATTTAGAATACGCGGACGAAGTGACCCTAGCAAGGGCATTGGAAGGGCGCAGGGAATTAGATTAAGGTTAATTCAAAGGTTTATAAACTAAACCTCATCTATGTTGTGAAACGTAGAATTTTTTAAAAGATATATTTATGTAGGTTGGGTGGAGTGAAACGTAACCCAACATTACCACCAAATTTTATGTTGGGTTACGCGATCGCTGCACCCAACCTACAAAACTACGGTTCTCAAGG
>NZ_JACKZS010000270.1 GCF_014222285.1 Nostoc sp. UCD121 | reverse complement strand
GTATTAATAACTAGAATTAGGGCACAAAAAATTCTGATGGTCATAGCCTGAAGTTCAACCTGCCTCCAAACGGATTCCATTGCTTGTTTATCGGCTGGTAAAATCGCTGTATTCCTTGCCCATGAAGGCATTGATTCTTCTTGTCCTCTCAAATAAGCAAACGTACAGTTAATAGTCTCATTGCAAATCACCTCTAAAGTTTTAATTTTCAATGAAGATGTATTGAAAATAACTCAGATTTTGAGGAAATAGGTCAAAATAAAAAAACTAAATCTAAGAGTCAGTGCCCTTTCATATAAACATTATAGGATTGCGGCATGATTTCTTGCGAAATTAGTCTTGAAATATAATTTAAAAATTAAAAATATGACTAAAAAATGTAATTAAAAATACTAGTGTTTAAACAAACCTTGCGTGGTGTTGGAGCTATATTTAGTTTTCAGACATCATAATTCATAGTTACTTATTTATCTCGAAACAATATCGTACTCAACTTACATAGTTTACTGGTTTATCCAAAAATCTATATCTATATAAAAGTATCTCTCAATATGAATTTTAGAACAAACCTTAGTATTTTTCACTCAGTAATAATTCTGATTTTGTATAGTTTAGTAGTAACATTAGCTGCATCGCTAAACTTGACATTTGTTGAGTTAAAAATGCAGCACTACTTAAAAACTACAAGTTTTGCAAAAAGATTTATTTTTTGCGGAAATAAAATATGAAAGCAATAACTGATTCATTAGCTAAAAATAAAAATCAATTTCTGGTAACTGAGTCTCAAACATCATTATCATCAGATAATAACTTAGAACGATATAATTTAACATTACCTATCTTGAAAGAATCCGAAAAAGACCTACTGATCGAGTGGAATAAGACTCAAACGGATTATCCTCAGCAAGCGTGTATTCATCAGTTGTTTGAAGCACAGGTTGAGAAAACACCTGATGCTGTAGCATTAATATTTAATAATCAGCATCTCACCTATAGAGATTTGAATAGTCGTGCTAATCAACTGGCACAATATCTACAAACACTAGGTATAGGAGCAGAAACTCTTGTAGGTATCTGCATAGAGCGCTCCTTAGAAATGGTTGTAGCACTTTTAGCTATCCTAAAAGCGGGTGGAGCTTATGTACCACTAGATCCAGGGTATCCACGAGAACGTTTAGCTTTTATGCTATTAGATACCCAGGTATCAGTACTATTAACTCAAAAAGACCTAGTTGCTAAATTACCTACTCATACCGCATTTGTAATTTGCCTAGATGCAGATTGGCATACAATCGCCCAAAATAAAAAAGAGAACCTAAGCACTAATGTCACTGCTGAAAACTTGGCTTATGTCATGTATACATCAGGTTCTACAGGTACACCCAAAGGGGTTAGCGTTATCCATCGTGGTGTAGTTAGGTTGGTCAAAGAAACTAATTATGCTCACCTCACGGCTGAAGAAATAATTCTGCAACTTGCTCCTATTTCCTTCGATGCTTCAACTTTTGAAATTTGGGGTTGCTTACTTAACGGTGGGCAACTAGTAATTTGCCCTCCTCATACACCATCATTAGAAGAATTAGGGCAGATTATTCAACAATATCAAGTCACTACTCTTTGGCTGACAGCCGGCTTATTCCATCTCATAGTTGATGAAAAAATTGATGCGTTAAAATCTTTGTGTCAACTTTTAGCGGGTGGCGATGTCTTATCTGTTCCCCATGTACAGAAGTTTCTCCAAACAGTAGAGAACTGTCGGCTAATTAATAGTTATGGGCCAACTGAGAATACAACTTTTACCTGCTGCCATCTTATAACAGCTCCACTGCAACCAGGTGTATCTATTCCTATTGGTCGCCCAATTGCTAATACCCAAGTTTATATATTAGACAAGAACTTCCAAGCAGTAGCAAGTGGAGAAGTTGGCGAATTGTACATTGCTGGAGATGGATTAGCTAGAGGGTATTTGAATCGCCCCGAATTGACTGCCGAAAAATTTATTTCTCATTCATTTGATAGCAATTTAGCAACCCGCCTTTACAAAACTGGAGATTTAGCTCGTTATCTTCCAGATGGCAATATCGAGTTCTTAGGTCGGATTGACAATCAGGTAAAAATTCGCGGTTTCCGAATTGAACTAGGGGAAATTGAGCGGGAGATTGCACAACATCCTGATGTTCGGGAAATTGTTGTTTTAGCTCGTCAGGATGAAACAGGTGAAAAGCAGTTGACTGCTTACATTGTTCCTCACTATAACAGCAAATATACACACAATAATTTACGTAGTTTTTTACAGCAGCAACTACCTCATTACATGGTGCCATCAGCGTTTGTGATGTTAGAATCACTGCCTCTAACCGCAAATGGCAAAGTAGATAGACATAAATTACCAGCACCAAGTAGAGAACGTCCGCAACTCGAACAAGCGTACATTGCTCCCCAAACCGATTTAGAACGTTTGCTTGCAGGTATTTTGTCTGAACTGCTCAAAATCGATCGCGTTGGGATTGATGATAATTTCTTTGATTTGGGAGGAACTTCAATCTCAATTCTACAAGTTGCTGCACGAGTCAAACAGGAACTTGGTATTGAACTACCTGCTGTGAAGCTATTTCAGTATTCAACGATTGGCTCTTTAGCAAAATATTTGGATTCAAACCAGAACAGCCAACCGTCTCATGACAAGCTGCAAAATCGCGCTCAACGCCAACAAGCAGCTCAAGCTCGTCGCCGTAATCATCAACAAGGTGTTTAAGCAATGGTAAATATGCAAACCTCAGATAACCAAGATCCTATTGATGGTGTTGCCATTATCGGCATGGTAGGAAAATTTCCTGGCGCTGGCAATGTCGATGAGTTTTGGCGCAATCTGTGTGAGGGAGTAGAGTCAACGACTTTTTTTCAAGATGAGGAATTAGATCCCAGCATTGACCCGAACCTTTGCAAAGATCCCAGTTATGTAAAAGCTAGAGGCATCATTCCTGGGGGAGAGACTTTTGATGCTGCCTTCTTTGGCATTAATCCACTGGAAGCTGTGGTTATGGACCCACAAGCCAGAGTTTTTCTAGAGTTGGTTTATGAAGCTTTAGAAAATGCTGGTTATGAATCAGAATCTTTCGATGGTTTGATTGGTTTATACGCTGGTTGTGGTCAAAATACTTATTTTGCCAACCATATTTCTGGACGTATGGAAATTGTCGATCGCATCGGCGAGTTCCAAACGATGTTAGCAAATGAAAAAGACTTTTTAACCACCCGTGCTGCTTACAAGCTCAACCTTAAAGGCCCAGCTGTCAGTGTTAATACAGCTTGCTCTACTTCTTTAGTAGCAATTATTCAAGCTTGTCAAGCCTTAAGCAGCTATCAGTGCGATATGGCTTTAGCTGGTGGTGTATCTATGACTACACCTCAAAATAGCGGTTATATGGCTCAAGAAGGCAGTATGCTCTCTGGAGATGGTCATTGTCGTCCCTTTGATGCCAGCGCTCAGGGCACAATGTTCAATAATGGCGCAGGAATAGTTGTCCTCAAGCGTTTAGAAGATGCACTTAATGAAGGCGATCGCATCTATGCCGTAATTCGTGGTTCAGGTATTAATAATGACGGCGCTGATAAAGTAAGCTTTACGGCTCCTAGCGTAGACGGACAAGCAGAAGCCGTTGCAATGGCGCAAGCTTATGCCAACTTCCACCCAGAAACCATCTCTTATATTGAAGCTCACGGTACAGCTACACCTTTAGGCGACCCCATTGAAATTGAAGCGCTGACGCAAGCATTTCGTGTGCATACAGATGCTAAACAATTTTGTGCGATCGGCTCTCTGAAAAGCAATGTCGGACATTTAGTTGCGGCTGCTGGGGTAGCAGGATTAATTAAAACCGTTCTTGCCCTGCATTATAAAAAGATTCCACCTAGCTTAAATTTTGAGGCTCCCAATCCCAAGATTGACTTTGCCAACAGCCCCTTCTATGTAAATACCAAACTAGCTGAATGGCCAGAAGGTGAAACTCCGCGACGAGCCGGTGTAAGTTCTTTTGGTGTCGGCGGGACTAATGCTCATATTGTGCTGGAAGAAGCGCCACAAATCCAAAATTCTGGATCTTCTCGTCCACAGCAGTTATTGTTGCTCTCGGCAAAAACTAGTACAGCCTTAGAAGCTGCAACAGCAAATTTGCAGCAACATCTCCAGTACAATGCTGAAATTAACTTAGCCGATGTAGCTTATACCCTACAGCGAGGGCGCAAAGCCTTAAATTATCGACGTAGTGTAGTTTGTCACGACATTACAGATGCGATCGCGGCGTTACAATCTTTAGATCCCAATCAAGTAAATACCCGCCATACAGAAATCCGTAATCCAGCCGTTGCCTTCATGTTCCCCGGACAAGGGTCGCAATATGTGGATATGGGACTGAATCTCTACAACCGCGAACCTGTGTTTCAGGAGGTAGTAGATGAATGTGCAGAAATCCTTAAACCATTACTGGGCGGTGATTTACGAAAAATTATATATCCCGCACCAAGCGATCGCGAAACTGCGGCTATCGCCCTAAAGCAAACCTGCTTTACTCAACCAGCATTATTTGTTGTTGAATACGCCTTAGCGCAACTGTGGCAAAGTTGGGGAGTCAAGCCCCAAGCGATGATTGGTCACAGCATTGGTGAATTTGTCGCCGCCTGTATTGCGGGTGTATTCACCTTAGAAGATGCGCTGATGTTGGTTGCAAATCGCGGTCGCTTCATGTGGGACTTACCACAAGGCGCTATGCTCTCAGTGCGCTTACCAGCCAAAGAGGTAGAGCCGCGATTGAGTGCAGAATTAGCGATCGCAGCAATTAACGGCCCTTCCCTGTGTGTAGTTTCTGGCCCCACAGAGGCGATCACGGCTCTGCAAAAAGAACTAGAAAGCGAAGAAATTGTCTGTCGCCGTTTACACACTTCCCACGCTTTCCATTCCCCAATGATGGATGACATCATAGCCCCCTTTGCAGAAGTAGTTAGGAAAGTTAAATTATCACCTCCTCAAATTCCCTTTGTTTCCACAGTTACCGCCGACTGGATTACAGCCCAGCAAGCAACTGATCCGATGTATTGGGCTACACATCTACGTCAGACTGTGCGATTTGCGGAGGGGATACAAACCTTATGGCAGCAACCAGAACGCGTACTGTTAGAAGTTGGGCCGCGAATCACAACTACCACCCTAGCCCGCCAACAAGCAAAAGATATTAAACAACAGATAGCGATTCCTTCTCTCAGTGATAACGCCGAGAACGAAGCCGAATGGACAGCATTACTCAAGGCAGTAGGACAACTCTGGCTAGCAGGAGTATCTATTGACTGGAGCAACTTCTATCAAAGAGAAACGCGACAACGAATTCCTCTGCCTACCTATTCCTTTGAGCGCCAACGCTTCTGGATTGATCCTTTACCTCATCCCAATCGCGCAGCAACTTCCAAACCTTCAAATCCCCAGTTAGAAAATACCCAAGATATGACAAAATCTCCTCAGCAAAAGCTTATTCCTCTGCTAAAAGAAATTATCGAAGAAACATCAGGATTGGAAATCGCTAGTATTGACGATTCGACAACATTTTTAGAAATGGGATTAGATTCTTTATCACTGACTCAAGTGGGGCTAGCGTTAAAGAAAAAATTTCAAGTAAAGGTAACACTTAGGCAGTTACTAGAAATTTACCCCAATTTAGGAACACTGGCTGACTTTATCAATCCAGCCTTGTCTCCCGAAACTTTATCTGCATTAGGATTAACAGAAACCGTTGCAGAACCCACTCCAGAAGTATCATTACCAGCACCTGCAACCACATCACCTACTTTGGTAGTGCATGAAGTCCATACAAATGGATCTGCACCTCAGATTTCTGCCCAACCTGCTGCATCCAGTTTCTTCGAAAATGTGATTAATCAGCAGCTACAAATCATGAGTCAGCAATTGGCACTATTGGGTAACAACAGTCAACCTGTAACAATCCCAGTTGTACCTGCGGCGACACCTCAAAATAATGGTGTCAAGCCACAAAGCGCCGTATCTATCCCAGCGACTCAAACGAGCAAAGAATCACCTACATCGGTAGATACGGAATCAAATGGTGCTAAAAAGGCATTTGGTGCGGCTGCTCGAATTGAAAAAACCCAGACTAAAACTCTGACAACGCAACAACGCACTCATCTAGACAAAATTATTCAAAGATACACACAACGGACTCAAAAATCCAAAGAATATACTCAATCCCATCGCCCTTATTTGGCAGATCCAAGAACTGTTTCTGGCTTTAATCCGACGATGAAAGAGATGGTTTATCCCATCGTAGTGTCTCGTTCATCAGGTTCTAAACTTTGGGATCTTGATGGCAATGAATATGTCGATTTAAGCAATGGTTTTGGTTTGAATTTGTTTGGTTGGTCGCCACCTTTCATTACCGAAGCAATTGAAGCACAACTGAAACTAGGCATGGAAATTGGGCCGCAGACTCCCTTAGTTGGAGAAGTGGCAAAGCTGATGTGTGAGTTGACCAACTTTGACCGAGCAGCCTTTTGCAACACAGGTTCGGAAGCGGTTTTGGGAGCGATGCGGATGGCACGCACCATCACCGGGCGTAACTTAATCGCCATTTTTTCTGGAGCTTATCACGGTATTTTGGATGAAGTAATTGTTCGGGGGACAAAAAAACTCCGGTCAATTCCGGCTGCTCCTGGTATCCCACCGGAAATGGTAGAGAATATTTTGGTGGTGGACTACGATTCACCTGAGTCTCTAGAAATCCTTAGAAGTCGTGCTGATGAGTTAGCAGCAGTGATGGTGGAATCTGTGCAAAGCCGTCGCCCTGAATACCAGCCCAAGGAATTCCTTCAGCAATTGCGTGATTTCACTGAAGAAGCTGGTATCGCTCTAATTTTTGATGAAATCGTTACCGGGTTTAGAATTCATCCAGGTGGCGCTCAGGCACATTTTGGTATCAAAGCTGATATAGCAACCTACGGCAAGATTGTGGGCGGTGGACTACCGATTGGAGTCATTGCTGGCAAATCGCAATATATGGATGCTTTAGATGGTGGATTTTGGCAGTTTGGGGATGACTCAGTTCCAGAAGTCGGTGTAACTTACTTTGCCGGCACTTTTGTCCGCCATCCTTTAGCACTAGCAGCCGCCAAAGCAGTACTCCAACATTTAAAACAGAGTGGCCCCAGCTTGCAGCAAAATCTCAATGCAAGAACCGATAAATTTGTAGCGGAACTTATGGGCTATTTCCAGAAAGTTCAGGCTCCGTTTACAGCTTATAACTTCGGCTCCCTGTTTATGGTGAAATCTGCACCAGAGTTTCCTTATGGAGACTTACTATTTTATTTACTGCGGGATAAGGGAGTGCATACTTGGGATCACCGTCCTTGCTTCTTGACGACAGCCCATTCCGAAGCCGATCTAGCTTTTGTAATGGCAGTCTTTAAAGAAAGTATTGCTGAAATGCAGTCTGCTGGATTTTTGTCTGCACCGCCCATAGAAGTAACAAACAGCGAAGTTACCAATAACAGCCTACGTAATCGTCCTCCGCAACCTAATGCCAAATTAGGACGAGATCCCCAAGGCAACCCCGCTTGGTATATCCCCGATACTGAGCGACCTGGGAAGTACTTACAAGTTGCAAGTGTTTCCTGAGTACTTTAAAAAATTGGTGTTGCTGATTGAAAGTATGAAGCCATATCAAAAAATGTCAATTCCTACTCCAATTCAGCAACACCAAAAATTAACTGTTTTTGCAAATAGTAAATACTCATCGATTAGGGCTTTTTATGTTATCTGATAATCTACTTCAATCTGCTTCAAGTAAGTCCTAAGCAGATCATAGTAGAAATTAAAAGCTAAACTTTTGACAGATTTGATATAGCAAAATAATTTTTATAAATAGCGCGGGCAATGCCCACCAAAACCATAATCTGGTGAACAATGTTTAGCATACTTGTATTTCAAAAATCCCATAAAACCATCAAGATTATCCTAAAAATATCTGACTGTTTATATTATTGAGATAATTCAATGCCAAAAATATCAATGTATAACCAAATCAATTCGCTCACTGCTCTGCGCGGTATTGCAGCTTTGGTTGTTGTTGTACATCATTTCTCATATTACACTTTACCTAAAACTGGTTCAACTTTATCAGCATATAGCAATTTTTTTCGTAATGGATATTTGTGGGTTGATTTTTTCTTTATTCTGAGTGGTTTTATCATGACCCACGTTTATATTGAAGATTTTTCATTAAAAGTTAATTCATCTAAATATCGTTCATATTTATTGTCGCGTTTTGCCAGAATTTATCCTCTACATATATTTGTTTTATCTCTATTTATCGGACTAGAAATTTTAAAAATATTTTTACTAAATAATTCTGCTTTTACTGGCAAGTTTAACTTAACTGCCCTTTTTACTAATATTTTTCTTCTCCAAGCATTCGACTTAAATTGTCCACCTTTATTTTGGTGTGATACTTATTGGAATGAGCCAGCTTGGTCAATTAGTGTAGAGTTTGTTATTTATTGCATATTTCCC
>NZ_JACKZS010000578.1 GCF_014222285.1 Nostoc sp. UCD121 | reverse complement strand
ATTTCGCGGATGTTGGAGATTTTCTTGTCAGCCAGCAGGATGAACGGGCTTTCCAGTTCTACTGCGCCAGTTTCCGGCTTGTTGATGAAGTAAGGAGACAGGTAGCCACGGTCGAACTGCATACCTTCAACCACGTCCAGTTCGTCCTGCAGACCGGTACCGTCTTCAACGGTGATAACGCCTTCTTTACCGACTTTGTCCATCGCTTCAGCGATCAGTTTACCTACGGTTTCGTCGGAGTTAGCGGAGATGGTGCCAACCTGAGCAACTT
>NZ_JACKZS010000269.1 GCF_014222285.1 Nostoc sp. UCD121 | reverse complement strand
AAATTATATTTTCACTTACAAGCATTGTTAATTGATTCTTGATCTGGCTTAAATACGACTTTTTCAGCAAGCCCTAGTTAGACCGTTTTTTGTGATGTAATCCTTATTAATATTAATAAGCAGACAACCTGTGAGGCTGTTATATGCCTGAAGTTAATTCTCAACAGCCCATAAATACTGCCGCTACTCTCGTGGAGAGTTATGCAGCAGGAAAACGGGACTTTAGTAAAGCAGAACTAGGTGATGCCGATTTACAAGGCATTAACTTGAAAGGATGTGACCTGAGTTATGCTGACTTGAGTGAAGCTAACCTAAGTGGCGCTAATCTCAGGGGAACCGACTTGAGTTTTGCCGATCTCGAACAAGCTAATCTGAGGGATGCCGATCTTAGGGGAGCATTGTTGATGTCAGCGAATCTCCGCCAAGCCGATCTCAAAGGAGCAAAGCTGGAAAAAGCAGACTACGATCGCAGCACCCATTTTCCCCAAAATTTCGACCCAGTGAAAGCTGGTATGCAAATAAAAGTTGAAGATTAATTAATTTTTCAAAAGACGAAGAATATTGCCTTCTTACCTCCTTCAACGATCCTACTTGCCTCAAGATAGAAGATATTTTTGCCAAAAGAGTTGTATTTTGGTTAAAAAGCCTATCTATGAGGTTGACAATGGAGGCAAAAAGTGAAACCGTCAACCGACGCGCACCACTAATTACTGCTGGGATTTTTCTTGGTGTGGGTCTTGGAGGGTTTATTGATGGAATTTTACTGCATCAGATCCTCCAGTGGCATCACATGCTTAGTAGCATTCGACCTCTGACAAACAGAGCGAATATAGATTTGAATATGGTATGGGATGGGTTTTTTCATACCTTAGATTGGGTATTCACCGCCACTGGACTTGTGTTACTATGGCGTGCTGGACGGCGTGATGATGTTCCTTGGTCATCACAGACCTTTATTGGATCAATACTGATTGGTAGTGGGTTGTTCGACTTGGTTGAAGGTTTAATTGACCACCAAATTCTCGGTGTTCATCATGTGAAACCAGGCCCAAATGAGTTAGCTTGGGATCTAGGATTTCTGGCATTCGGTGCGCTACTTGTTGTTATCGGCTGGATAATGATAAAAAAGGAGTCAAGAGTCATTAGTCATTAGTCATTGGTTAATAATCATAGTTCTTCTCCCCCTGCTCCCTGCTCTCCACTCCCACTCCCCCTCTATGCCTACAGATACTTTTGAAAAAACTAGCTGGAGTTGGCAGCTTTCCCAATTTCAACAACAAGCGGGAGAATGGTGGGAATACCAGTTTTACCGCTTTGAGAAAACTCTACCAGAATTGCCTAATGGATGGTCGATTAGCCCTTGGTTAGGTGAGTTGCTGAAATTTCTGTTTTGGCTGTTAATTGGCTTATTTGTGGTTTGGGTCGGTTGGCAATTATGGCGGGAATTCAGCCCTTATGTATATTCTTGGCTGAATAGAAGTGGCAATCTGACTAATTTTCGTGCAAAAACTCGCTCTAGTGAGGCATCCATAGCGCTTTTGTTGGAGCGATCGCAAGAATTTTATCGTCAAGGTAACTACCGTGAGGCTTGCCGTTGTGTCTATTTAGCAATGTTGCAGCAGTTGCATCAACAAGCGATCGCACCCCACAAACTCAGCCGTACAGATGGAGAATATCTGCAATTGCTGCGATCGGCTGTGACTCCTATACAGCCTTACGAAACTTTAATTACCACTCACGAACAATTATGTTTTGGGGATGCCGAGATTTTGCCAGACAATTATGAACAGTGTCGGCAAGCTTATCGGGAAATTTCCCCAGAATGAAAAAGGGGCTTACAGCCAGATGTGCGCCCCTACTATCTATAATTTTTTTCAGATTGTCTACTTTGTGAGAGTAGCAATCGCCTTGTCTACAGCTTCTAAGGCAGTGTTTACTTCTGCCTCTGTGACAATTAGCGGTGGCACAAATCGAACTACTTTTGGCCCGGCTGGTACAAGCAATACACCTTCGTTGATGGCAGCATTGACGATATCGGCTGCGGTTAGTGGAATATCTCCCCGCAACTCCAAACCGTTAATTAAACCCCAACCCCGAATTTCGCCAATGTGCTGAGGATATTTAGCTGCGATCGCTCTCAACCCAGATCGTAACTGTTCGCCTCTGTCTTGCACATTCTGCAAAATATTTTCCCGTTCCAATGTCTGGCAAACACTGAGTGCTACACCACACACAAAAGGATTGCCGCCAAAGGTGCTGGCGTGTTCCCCTGGCTGAAAAACATCGCAGAATTTCTTGCTCATCATTGCACCGATGGGAATACCGCCACCTAAGCCTTTGGCACTGGTGAAGATATCCGGCTCAACGCCAAGATGTTCGTAAGCCCATAATTTGCCACTGCGCCCCATACCAACTTGCACTTCGTCAAAAATCAATAAAATGCCAGTTTCATCGCAAATCTGCCGGAGCTTTTTGAAATAGGCAACATCTCCCGGACGCACACCACCTTCTCCTTGCAATGGCTCGATCAAAATTGCCGCTACCCGGTAATCGCCTTCATCCAACTCGCTAATCGCCACTTCCACAGCGTTAATATCGTTGTAATTTACGTAGTGGAACCCAGGAACCAATGGGTCAAAATACTTTTGATACTTCGGTTGTGCTGTAGCGGTAACTGTTGCCAAAGTCCGCCCGTGGAAACTGGCATGGGCGGTTAAAATAATTGGTTTTTCAATTTCTAATACTGTGTGAGCATATTTCCGCGCTAGTTTAATTGCAGCTTCGTTGGCTTCAGCCCCAGAGTTGCAGAAAAATACGCGATCGGCACAAGAATGTTCAACAAGCCATTTTGCCAATTCACCTTGTTCAGGAATGTAGTACAAATTAGAGACATGGTGCAGCTTCTGGATTTGGCGTGTTACCGCTTCTACCATCACTGGATGGGCATGTCCCAAAGTACAAGTGGCAATTCCCGCTACAAAGTCCAGATATTCGCGTCCCTGTGTATCCCAAACCCGGCATCCAGCACCCCGTTCTAGAGCTAAGGGAAACCGACCGTATGTAGACATGACAGCTTCATTAAAGCTATCTGCATCAAAGGGACTAGACACTACAGACCCTGAATCTGGGGGGATGGTGGCTTGGTCAACGAGAGTTTGTAGGCTCACTACCGCTCCTCCTGAAAGTTTTTCATTATATAGTTATTTACTAGTTTCCTAGAAATCCCTAAAAATTACTTTTTATTTAGCACAATTCGCACTTCTTCTTAGAGTAACGCCTATATAACCTTGGCGGTGGTGAAAAAACTTTGTACTCAACACTTGAACAAGATAGGACTTACCTAAGCAATAGCGAAACCCTTATTTACAGGTAGGGGCGCGGCTTCCCGCAGGGTATTGCCCCTACTGGTGTACTTTTGCGTAAGTCCGATTATTTCTCCGTGATTTTCAGCTCATCAATATTCCAAAAAGTTGACCCCAAGGCAGAAAACTTGATGGGATTGACACGTTCACGCACTGCTTGAAACGAAATTGGATTCACAAGACAGAATATCGGCAACTGTTCTGCAACGATTTGCTGAAATCTGTCATAAATCGCCTTGCGCTTGCTCTGGTCTAGTTCTTTGACTCCTGCACCGAAAAGACTGTCAATTTCTCTCTCCCACTCAGAAACTACCCATCCTTTGAGCGGGGGTTTTCCTGGTAGAGAACCTTGGTTGAACTGATGAAATGAGCCTTGACTAGTCCAAAATAAAGATAGAAGATTAGGTTCAACATCTGCACCGGGAACACCAAATGCTCCGACATAACAATCCCAATCTCGACGAGAGAGTAGCTTTTGTAATATTACGTTAAAACTAACTACTTGCAAATCTGCTTTGATACCAATTTGACTGAAGTCTTGTTGGATTTGAACTGCGGCATCGATTCTTGATTGATCTTCCGCTTTCACCAAAAGATTGAATTGCACCCGATTTCCATCTTGGTCTAACAGTTCTTTTTGGGAATTGTATTTAAAGCCAGCCTCTAGCAACATCTGCCTAGCTCTCTGGGGATTATAATCATAAACTTTTAACCCTGTTGCTGGGGACAAATAATAAGGACTTTGAACAGCAATTGGTGAATGTTGGATTTTGCCTAAACCGCGATAGATATTAGTTTTCATTCGGTTGCGGTCAATGGTATAAGCAACTGCTTGTCTAAAAGCTAAGTTATTAAACCATCGAGATTTGATTGGGTCTATAAAAGGCTTACCTTTAGAATTACTAGCTTGGTTGAGATTGAAACCCACAAAGCTAAAACCCGCAGTAGTCCCACCATTGTGAATAATAAATTTTCCTCGTTTTTCCTCTTTTTTGAGTAACCCAAATACTGCTGGTGTCACATTCAAAGTATCTAGTTCCCCGGAGCGAAATCTCAGTAACTGATTTTCTGTAGAAGCAATAATTTGCCAGACAATACGTTCAATATAAGGCTGAGGATTTTTTTGAATATCTTTGCGCCAATAATAGGGGTTGCGTCGTAAAATTACCCGTTCACCAGGAGTATATCTTTCTATTTTGTACGGCCCATTGGAGATAATTTTTTGCGGATCAGTATTGGTTCCCCACATTGAGAGAAACTGAGGATTACCATTAGCATCATTGGAGAATACAGAAGAATGCAAGGCATGAGCAGGCAAAATTGCTAGCCTTTCAGCGTATCTTAAAAAAGGGGCAAAAGGTTCCGTAAAAGTAAACTCAACTCGCAGATCATCTATTTTTTGCACTGACGGGAAAGTTTCAGTGTTGCCAATACGTAAAAAATCTCTATATAAAGTGGGAATTTTTTTATTAAGATAAATATCTCGATAGGTAAAGACTACATCATCTGCCGTGAGAGGTTCACCATCTGACCATTTCAATTCTGTTTTTAAGGTAAAAATAATTCGCTTTTTATCAGCAGATATTGACCAAGATTCTGCCAGTCCTGGTTCTAACTTACTAGTCATAACATTCTCATCGATCAATCCTTTATAAATCAAAGAGAAAACACTATATGGAGAGTCATTAATGGCATAGTTAAAAGTAGTTGGGTCACTTAGGGAAACTAAAACTAATTGAGCTATCTGAGATGCTTTGCTTTTCATTTGTGTCGGGTGACAGCTTGTGAGCAAAAAATAACAAGATAGCAGCAAACCAACTACTAAATTTAGAGGTCGAACAACAGCAGGAATCATCTCTAGTTATCTACGTTGCAGGTAATATCTACACAGTACATTATGGTGATTTACTAGTATTAGGATAATGACAGTAGACCGAAAAGTTCTGCGATCGCAGTGGCCTGTCATAGCTGGATAAATTGTAGTTTGAATGTACTAAAAATCACAAATGCGATAAAGTTAGTACAAAACTAGAAAAAGTAGGCTAAAAGTACTATTGTTACGTCATTCTCAACACTTGAGCAAAAATATCAACGTATCCAAAAGGAGTTAATGGCTGGGGCGATCGCTCTTGGCGGTGTTTTCCTCATTGGCACTTCGTGGTACTCATTAGTGGAGGGCTGGGCATGGGAAGATGCGGCTTACATGACAGTCATCACTTTAGCGACTGTGGGATACGGTGAGACTCATCCACTGGGTAGCCGCGGACGATTGTTTACGATTGCCCTGATTTTGTTGGGTGTAGTCAATATCGGTTACATTGTCAACAGATTTACAGAAGCGATCATTCAAGGCTACTTTCAAGAAGGAATTCGGCTACAGCAACAGAGGCGGTTAATGGAATCCCTAACAGAACACTACATTATTTGTGGATTTAGCCGCACTGGTCGTCAAATTGCCAAGGAATTTCGGGCAGAAGATGCACCTTTTGTAGTGATTGATGCTGACATGGAATCTGTACAAAGGGCGCAGGCGGAAGGTTACACGGCATATCAAGGTGACGCTACCCTAGATGACACACTTCTGAAAGTTGGTATCGAACGGGCGATTTGTATTGTTGCAGCACTGCCTTCAGATGCAGAAAATTTATACATAGTTTTGTCAGCGAAAACATTGAATTCAGCAATTCGGGTGATTGCACGGGCAAGTACAGAAGAAGCTTTGCAGAAGTTACGACGCGGTGGTGCAGATGAAGTCATATCCCCCTATATTACTGGTGGAAAGCGCATGGCTGCTGCGGCACTCAGACCCCAAGTGTTGGACTTTGTAGACGGGATTCTGACAGGTGCAGACCGCCAATTGTATATGGAAGAATTTTTACTCGACCCGGCTTTTTGTCCCTTTGTGGGTCAGAGTTTGCAAAAAGCGAGATTGCGATCGCAATCTGGGGCATTAGTTCTGGCAATTCGCCGCGCTGATGGGACTTTAATTGGTGGGCCTACTGGCGATACAGTCTTAATGCCGGGCGATCGGCTGATTGGGATGGGTACAGCAGAACAGTTGCGTAGCCTTAACCAAATTCTCGGCCCAATGAATTCCAAGCAACTGCGGCGACCGAAAAATAGCTGATTTTATTTTTCCTTCTACCAATTCTGTATGAAGATGCGCTAAACCATGTTTAAGTACAAGAAAGGAAAACGAACCGCAAAGGACGCAAAGGACACAAAGTAAAGAAAGAAGTTAAAAGGGTTTGGCGAAGCCCCACAAAGAAATGGTATTAATTACTTCTATATAGCAATCCTAAATGATATGTGAGAGTTCAATAAGCCTCAAATGCCTATAAACTAAGGATTTTTATCTCAGTGTTTTCTCACGTTTGGGTTAGGATTGCTATATCAAATTCTAAGTAAGCTTTGTATACTGTAATTGCATACTTTCATTGTCAAGCAATCTAAAGTTTGATGGCAACAATGCGAATTCTTCGATAGTCTGCTGTCCAATTACCTTCTTGATACAGTGTCGGCAAAAGATGCTCTTCCACGGTGCGAATTACTTGTATTTTTTGGTCAGCACACAGTCCGGCTAGAAAAGCATCGGCAAACATTTCAAGCCAGTTCGCCATCCCTGCTTCGCCTTCTGTTAGGGGAGTAGGACGAGCAAACAAGGTGGCATAAGTAACATCAAAGCCTTGTTGTTCTAGCAGGGTAGCGTACTCACCAATACTAGGAAAATACCAAGGATTCAGTGCTTGTGGGGAGATAGCGATCGCCTCTAAAGCACTGTACAAAGCTGTGACGATCGCTTGAACATTTCCCTTACCACCAAATTCTGCAACAAAACGCCCCCCAGGTTTTAACGCTTGGTGTATGGAAGCGATCGCTGCATCTGCTTCTTTAATCCAATGTAGGACAGCGTTGGAAAATACTGCATCCAATGGTTTCCATACTTGAAAATCTCTGGCATCAGCAACATCAAAGCGTAGATGGGGATAATTTTGTCTTGCTGTCTCAATCATCGAGGATGCGCGATCGATTCCAGTGACTTCAGCCCCGGCTTGAGCAATTTTTTCTGTTAGTTGCCCAGTCCCACAGCCAAGATCCACAATGGATTCTCCCGGCTTGGGGTTGAGTAGTTTCAGCAAGTTCTCGCCATATTGCCAGACAAAGGCGTGTTTATCCTCATACAGGTCTGTATTCCAATTATTGTCGAGTAATGGAAGATTATTCATAAACTATGAAATTACATTGCAGAGTATTGTTTTACTAGTCGTCAACCAAGTTAGGTAGGTTGATGACTGCATAATCATCACAATAAAAAATATTATTAATTATGTCCAATATATATTTTGACCTTAACTAATATTTAAAAGATATAAGTTCAGGTAACAGATGGAACTACGACACCTGCGCTACTTTGTCACCTTGGCAGAAGAACTGCACTTTGGACGTGCAGCAGAAAGATTGCACATTGCCCAACCTCCCTTAAGTCAACAAATTCGCCAGCTAGAGAAGGAATTGGGCTTTGAACTGTTTCATCGCACAAAACGAAGTGTGAATTTAACAGAAGCGGGCGTGGTTTTTCTGGATGAAGTCCAACAAATTCTCAGGCAATTGCAGCAGGCAATCCAAGTCGGGCAACAAACTAGTCGCGGTGAACTCGGAGAATTAGCGATCGGCTTTGTCAGTTCTGCCGCGTATAATGTTTTGCCAACTATTTTGCGAACCTTTCGGAATTGTGCCCCTGGTGTGAGTCTAGAGTTGCATGAACTGACTACAGATCAACAGTTAGAGTGGTTACGCACAGGTCGGATAGATGTAGGGTTTGTTCGTCCACCTGTGGAGGAAAATACATTTAGCTGGGAAATAATTTTTCAAGAGTCGCTGATAGTAGCATTACCTGAATCACATTTACTAGCAAATCAATCTTATGTTTGTTTGCGATCGCTTGCTAATGAACCCTTTATTTTATTTCCGAGAATATTAGCACCTGGACTCTACGACTTAATTATTAGTCTCTGTCAGCAAGCAGGTTTTAGTCCCTCTGTAAGTCAACAAGCCATTCAGATGCAAACAATTGTTAGCCTAGTAGCAGCCGAAATAGGTGTTGCAATTGTGCCGGCATCTTTACAAAATTTGCAACGAACTGGGGTAGTTTATAAAAATATCGAACCAGTCAGCCCAAAAGTTGCCATTGCAATGATTTGGCGTAGTAGCGAGACATCCCCAACAATACAGAGATTTCTGGAGATTGTAAAACACATATAGGAATCGTATTTGATTTTTGAAATTATCTACGTGGGCGGGGAATGGGGAATGGGGAAT
>NZ_JACKZS010000268.1 GCF_014222285.1 Nostoc sp. UCD121 | reverse complement strand
TTACTATAGTAAATATTAATTAAATAATTAGGTCGGTGAAATTAAAGCTAACTGGCTAAGGCTGTCATTTGCCTTTTGTCATTGTTCATTAGTAAGAGTTTTAAGCATATTTACGTTTTGTAACATACTTAGTTTTTTTAATCCCAACTTACTTGATTCTGATTTTGTGATCAAGAATATAAATATTGAGCCAAGGATTTGATATCGTTAGCGAATGTAATACATATTTGTATTTAAAAGTATTATGTAAGCTCAAACCTTCAATCTGCCGTTGCAGCTTTTAGTTGTAACACTTTCGCCAACAGTATCAGGATTTCGGTTCAATACCTACCAAAGGATAATTTATTCAAAAAAATTAAGAGACCCGATCGCAGATCGATTGAGGTGTAAGTAAGATCGGGAGGAAAACGGTATAAATAAGTTCTCTTAGGGTTGTTAAGTAGTTTCATCCAAGAGAAGCTTTATAGCGATCGCATACAGAAAATTTTTCAAATAGGAGCGCGACTTATCACATTTTGGCAAAAAAGCAATACCTTACAGTAAGTACTATTTTTAACAAAACATTTGTAACTACCCTTGCAGTTTATTTACCCACCGCCTGCTATTCTTATAGTTACTTCGGTCTGTCATAGCAGATAGATTATCCTCAATAATGTTTTAATTTATTAGCGCTCATATACCATCCTGGTACTGTGGGTGCTTTTACTTTATGCTTGATAGCAGCAAAAAACCTAGTCCCCTTACCGCGTCGGGAAGGGGGAAATTTAATAGAGAGGTTTTCCAAATACCCTAAGCTGACAGTGAAGCTTTAACTTGACCAAAACGGCGATCGCGACTTTGGTAGCTCAACAAAGCCTGATGAAATGCTTCTCGATTAAAATCTGGCCAAAGAATATCAGTGAAATACATCTCTGTATACGCCATTTGCCATAAGAGAAAATTACTCAATCGCATCTCACCGCTAGTACGAATCAGCAAATCGGGTTCTGGAGTGTTTGCCGTATAGAGATGTTGTTCTACAAGACCTTCATTCACTTGTTCCGCACTGAGTTGGCCCTGTTCCACGAGTTGAGCTACTTGACGACAAACTCTGGTAATTTCGTTGCGGCTACCGTAGTTGACCGCAACAGTAAAGTGGATTGCTTGATTATTCAAAGTCTCTGTCATTGAACGTTCCATTTGCATCTGTAGAGACTTAGGTAAAGCCGATAAATCTCCAATAAACGAGATGCGTACACCTTCTTGATGCATTTGAGCCAACTCGCGGCGTAGTAATCGCTCAAACAACAGCATCAGAAAATCTACTTCTTCAACGGGACGCTGCCAATTTTCTGTTGAAAAAGCATAAGCTGTCAACGCTTTAACTCCCCAATCCTTGCAGCAACGCAATAGTTCTTTGAGCGTTCTTGCTCCTTGGCGATGTCCAGCAATGCGCGGTAATCCTCGACTGGTTGCCCATCTTCCGTTACCATCCATGATGACGGCGATATGTTGGGGTATTTTTTTGGGATTTAAATCGCTGGGTAATTTTGATTTGTCACTTGTACTGAGCGAAGCCGAAGTATTTGTCATTTGTCCTTTGTTTCGACTAATTAGTTTCAAATAAATTTTGTAAGTACTGTGGTGTGAGGGTGTTGTTCCAACTCCACAGACGACGCATTGTATAGGTGAAGGTGAAGAGGAGAGTTGCTTTGTTAGTCAATGACCAAGCATTCCAGTTGAGGGTAGCCATCATGCGGCGGAGGGTACGCATGAGGTTGTTGCGCTGATAATTTTGCGATCGCGTTTTGATGAGTGTGCGTCCAATTCGCATCAACCCAGTATCAGGGAAAGT
Source organism: Nostoc sp. UCD121 (assembly GCF_014222285.1). GTDB lineage: Bacteria > Cyanobacteriota > Cyanobacteriia > Cyanobacteriales > Nostocaceae > Nostoc. The sequence goes on along the minus strand of NZ_JACKZS010000268.1, from coordinate 6,896 downwards.
CCAGACTCCAAACCCCCAAAATTTGGTCGTATGGTTGATTTCATCCTGTGCTAGTTCCTCTAAAACATCCTGGAGTGCGCCAGTGGTGTGAGCCATCAACCAAATATAAAGACAGGTAGCACCGTATTCTGTGGCAATGCGGTGTAAGCCGTGGCGATATAAGTCTTCGTGAGCGTCATCTGTGGGAAGATAGCTTCTAACTGTCCGAAGTTTTGGGGTAATTTTCTCGCCCGTTAATTGGGTGTAGACTTTGATTAATGCAGGTGTGTGCTGACGTTCTTCCTTTTCCCACAAACCAAGTTCCAGCAATTCGCCATCTTCATTGACAGTTCCACCAACAAACCGAGCCATTTGAGGATGCAATTTTTCCAAATACTGCCGACTGGTTTGGGTATAGCCGCGAATCGGAGCTTCTGTATCCATCGCACCTATCAATATGGATAGAAATACCTCTGCGTCTAAGCCGATAATTTGATTGCGGTTAATCGTTTGCCAGTCAATGGGTTTCCAGGGACGCGGTTGAGGATTGGCAAACTGTATCGGTAAATCTTGCAGACGCTCATGTAGTTTTTCGACTGCAATATATTTGTCTATGAGGGAACGGATGCGGCGCTGTGTTTGCAAATAATGAGGACTGGGATAGCTTTGACCTGCTAAGTCTTCTGTGATTGGGCTGAGGGTGTTAAGCATATTTTTATACTTAAATTTTTATCTCTATGCCCAATAGCCTAAGCGATCGCACTTCGTTTTGTCAGTCGGCTGAAGTCGGCAGTTTTATGTGATCGGGTTGCAAAAGTCGGGGAAAAAGTCTTTAGTCTAGTTGTAATAACCAACAATCAAGGTATTTTCAAACCAGGATTAACTGACTCTTAATCAGCAACGCCAGATATACTGTCCCAGCAATGGTTCTACGTTTTTTAGGTCAGACTGTCTGATTGAAGTCACACTAGGAGCCTAGCCAGAGCGATTGCTCTGGCTAGGCTGAAACAGGATGTAGCGTTACCAGGACCCCCAGATAGCAAAGGTTATTCCTGGACTCTGCATATTGACAAACATCGTCTGACCATCGGGGGAGAAGCAGACCCCGGCGAACTCTGATGTGTTGAGGGCATTTTTAGCAAACTTATAAAGACTTCCACTGGGAGTGATGCCCAGAATGTAATCCGTTCCATCCCCATCTTCACAGAGAAAGATGTCCCGGTTGGGGAAAACCACAATATTGTCTGGATTGTCTAGCACACCAGAATTGTTGGGTTCAATATATAGCTCAACAGTATTATTAGTGGGCGAATAACGCCAAATCTGCCCATCTCCAGAACTACCACCGCTCTTACAGGTGAAGTAGACATAACCACTGCCATAAAAGATACCTTCCCCACCTGAAAACCTGGCGGCACCGCTGTTATACCCTGCTGTTCTGACAGTATCAGATGTGGGATCAGGATTGCTAATCTGTACCCAGTTCACCGCCCTAGGCGTATTTTTTGGGAAACCCGTAGCTGTGTTGATTCCAGACGACCCCGTAATCCTTAAAGCGTATAGCGTGCCGCCAGCACTGAGGTTGTTGCTTTGGTTGGGAATAAAGCGGTAGAACAGCCCATCACTCCGGTCTTCTGTCATGTAGATATACCCTGTGTTAGGGTCTACAGCAGCAGCCTCGTGATTAAAACGCCCCATAGCAGTTAGTGGGACGGGAGTGACAAAAGTATTTGCACTACTGGGAACTTCAAACACATAACCATGCTTCTTGCCGTTATTGGTTTCAAAAGTTTCCTCGCAGGTTAACCATGACCCTGAAGGCGTAGGGCCACCGGCACAGTTGCGAATAGTTCCCGCTAGGACACCCCGATGTTCTACCAGGTTACGGGAAGAATTAACAACCAATTTAGTACAACCGCCCCTCCCATTTGTGTTGTACTTGCTGCCACTGGGAGCGCCAACACCGTTGCCAGAAGTACCGAGTTCATGATTGCGAATTAGAATCGTATTGCCATTAGACCCGGCAAAAGCACCCATACCATCGTGACCACCCGGTACTAAGTAACCATCATTCATCGTTTGGCCTGTTTCGGACAGTCTGCGGTAAGTGAATCCAGATGGCAAATCTAATACTCCGTTGGGGTCGGTCACTAAATTGCCGTAGGGACCCGCAGCGATCGCAGGTTTAGCATAGAATGCTTGCAAAGGAGATAGAAGGACGGCACCTGTAGCAGATGCTCCTGCCAGGGTAAAAAACTCACGTCTCGATAAATTCAATGTATACTCCCTGATGTTTTGGATGAGGCTTAATTTGTTGCAAATAGCTAGCCTCAATTATCTAAGAAGAGTAAGTTTTTCAAATTAATAAGAGGTTAAAAAAAGATTATTCAAGGCATTGAAGTAATACAAATTTCTAAACTTATCTCCTTAATGTTTTTTCTCCGGCAAGTGATTATTCGTATGTAATAAGGGAAGTTCCGGTTCTATCGTTACAATTATGTAAAATTAATACAAAAATGGCAAAGCTACAAATTGGCTCTCCATCAGAAACAATAATAGACGCTCAGAAATACTGGAACGCCACTGGTATTTTTCTAGAAATAGGAGCAAGTTATAAGTTTGAAGTACAAGGAGAACAGTTTTGGTATGATGCCAAGATTAGAAGTGATGCAGATGGGTATACAAAACCGTGGCTACGTTGGGCTGAGATGTTCCGCAGAAAACCAAACGAAAACTGGTTTTCCCTAATTGGGAATATTGGCCAGTCTGGTGAACAAGAGTTCTTAATTGGGAAGAAATTGGAGAAATATAAAGCTTCTTCAAGTGGGGAGTTTTTTTGTTATGCCAATGATGTTCCAATAATGTATTTTAACAATTGTGGAACATTAATTTTGACTATTACAAGATTGAGTTAATTGACAAACGTATTAAAGAACTGTTGATGCTCAATTAATTTATTGGGTCGGTAAAATAGCTTTTCAAGAGACTCCATTAGAGGTTGTTTGAAAAGTCTTTGGCTGTGATTTTAGACACTTGTTGATCCCCCTAACCCTCTTAAAAAGGGGGAAACCGGATCAAAGTCCCCCTTTTTAAGGGGGATTTAGGGGGATCTAAAAGGATTTGATACATCACTAATAACTTTTCAAACATCCTCTTAGTTGCACTCACAAGAAGCAATGAAAATTGTGGCTGAATTTTGAATAAAGTTTGCAAAAGTCGGGAAAAAAGTCGGGTTTACAGAATCTTATCCGAAAACTCCCGCAACATAACTGTAGAGTGATTTATAGTTGTCCCTAAAATCTGAACTCCCCTCGTCGTTACACAATGGACGCTGAAGCAGCATTAGCATGGTTAGATGCCACAATTCCCCCGCAGACTGGGGAACGGTTGAGCGATTTACAAAAAGTGATTCTTGTGCAAGTTTGGTTGGGTAGAAAATACTTGGATATCGCTCATTCTTACGGTTGTACCGAAGGACACGCCAAGGATGCTGGTTCTCAGTTATGGAAGCTGCTTTCTCAAGTATTGCGAGAAAAGATAACCAAAAGTAATTGTCGCGCTACTTTGGAACGGGTTCTGAGAAAAACGACTGCAATATCATCAAGTCTGATTGATTACTCGCGATCGCCACATCCCACCCTAAAATTAAAGGATACCAATTTTATTGGACGAGCAGAAGCGATCGCTCACCTAAATACTTTGGTAAATCAAGGCTCGAAAGTTATTGTCATCCAAGGTGAGGGAGGCTTAGGCAAAACTACTCTAGCGCAGCAATATCTCCAAACTCAGGGGTTTGATTTGGTTTTAGAACTGCTGATGGCGAAGGAAACGCAGAATATCACCCCCGCCGAACGAGTAGTAGAAGAATGGCTCAAACAAGACTTTGATCAAGAACCTGGGGTAGAATTTGGGGTGACATTGGGACGACTCAAGCGCGAACTCCACAATCGGCGCATTGGGGTGTTAATTGACAATTTGGAACCTGCATTAGATCAACAAGGTAGGTTAATTGCTTCTCACCGCAACTATGTAGAACTATTGCGGGTGTTGGCTGATGCCAGGGTGCAATCTGTTACTCTAATTACTAGCCGCGATCGCCTTTGTGAACCTGGGTTGAATGTGAATCACTATCGGCTTCCTGGTTTGGAGCAAAGCGCATGGCAAAAGTTTTTTAGCAACCGTGGGTTAGCCATCGACTCGCCAACCTTGCAAATCATGCATCGCACTTATGGCGGTAATGCTAAAGCAATGGGAATTCTCTGCGGTTCGATTCAGGAGGATTTTGGCGGTGACATGGTTCTTTATTGGCAAGAAAATCATGCCGATCCTTTAGCAGCAACGGACTTAAAAAATTTAGCGGTTAGTCAAATCAATCGTTTGCAAGCCCTCGACCCCCAAGCATATCGCTTACTTTGCCGTTTGGGATGTTATCGTTACCAAGATATACCTACTATCCCATCACAAGGGTTATTTTGCTTACTTTGGGATGTCCCACCCGATCAACATCGGCAAATCATCGCTTCATTGAGAAATCGGTCTTTGGTGGAGTGCAATAAAGGCGAATATTGGCTGCATCCGGTGATTCGTGCTGAAGCGATCGCACGTTTACGCCCCAGCGATGAATGGGAAATTGCCAATCATAAAGCCGCAGAATTTTGGACAGCTAGTATTAAACAAATTGAAACCTTTAAGGATGCTTTGCAAGCTCTGGAAGCATATTATCATTATATAGAAATTCATGAATTTCAGTTGGCAGGTAAGGTAATTTTAAAAAGCCGAAATAATCAATGGCAGCAGTTTTTACCTCTTGGTAGTACATTGTATCGGATGGGTTTAATTCAACCCATACTGGCGGCAATTAATCAAGTTGTTAACAATCTGGAAAATAACCAAAATCTCAGTGAACTCTATAATATACTGGGCGATCTATATTGGATAACAGGTAAAATTAGTCAAGCGATCGCCTGTCAGGAAAAAACTATTACTCTGGCAACCCAAGCACTTAAATCACTTGTACCTCAGCCAGGAAATAAACATCCGGTTTACTATCTGAGGATGCTAGAGGTAGATTCTTTATTAAGTATTGGTCTTTACAAAATAGATTTGTGGGAACTAGAGGCAGCCACGAATTTATTTCAACAAGTAATTTACCTAGCCCAAAATACTGAGCATCATCGCTGGGCAGAGAAAGCATCAGTTTGTTTAGCTTTGGTGTATTCTTATTTAGGTTTGCGTGATGCCTCCTTTGCATTAGCAGATGTAGCTTATCAGAATATTACGAGCGAAAAGCTCGTAGAACAGACTGGGAGATTTGTCTATTTTATGCAAATTTTGGGTCAAACCTACGTCAATTTGGGAGAGTTTTATCAAGCAAATCAAATATTACATCAAGCTTTAACCTTTGCTGAAGAAAGCCACTATATGCAGGTGAAAGCAAAGACACTCAATGGTTTAGCAGAAATAAATCGACAACAAACAGATTTTGAATTAGCCCTAGCTCATCATAGAGAAGCAATCGAACTGTTGGATAAAATAGGTGCTAAGTGCGATCTTGCTGAAGCTTATTATCAATTAGGTTTAACTTATCAAAAGATGGGAAATTCTGATGAAAGTAAATTTAATTTTAATCAAGGAATTCAGCTATTTACTGAAATAAAAGCTCCGAAGCAAGTTGAAAAAATTTCAACTTCACAATCTGGTTTATTTATCTGCGTTAGCAGGCATTGTAACAGTTAATATTTGATGGTTTCTGATTCATAACTCATAACTTTTAACTCAATATGCGTCCATACACTGCTATCTTAATCGTACCAACAGGCATTGGGGCTACCATTGGGGGTTATGCAGGTGATGCTTTGCCTGTTGCCAAAGTTATAGCACAGGTTTGCGATCGCCTAATTACTCACCCCAATGTCCTTAACGGTGCAAGTTTATACTGGAATCTTCCAAATACTTTCTATGTTGAAGGTTATGGACTTGACAAATTCGCCTCTGGATGCTGGGGTTTGCGTCCAGTCCGCAACAATAAAGTAGGTTTGCTTTTAGACCAAGCTATTGAGCCAGAATTACGGCTACGGCATATACAAGCAGCCGATGCAGTCAGAGCAACTCTGGGATTGACTCTAACAGATTATGTAATTACAGATGCACCATTAAATGTAGAATTGCGGACTACAGCATCGGGAGCCAGTTGGGGAACAATTGGCAACCCAGATAGTTTATTACGGGCAGCCGAGATATTAATTAAAAAAGCGGGTGCAGAAGCGATCGCAGTTGTTGCCCGTTTCCCCGATGATATGGACTCAGAAGCAGTACAAAAATATCGCCAGGGTGAAGGTGTTGATCCCCTAGCAGGTGCAGAAGCCGTAATTAGTCATTTGCTAGTGCGAACCTTTCAAATTCCTTGCGCCCATTCTCCCGCCCTTTTGAGCGAACCCCCACAACCTGATTTATCTCCCCGTTCCGCCGCCGAAGAATTAGGCTATACCTTTTTGCCCTGCGTCCTTGTAGGATTAAGTCGTGCCCCACAATTTATAATAGATAAAGGAGCGATCGCATCAGATAAAGGAGATATTTGGGCAGATGAAGTGGATGCTGCGATCGCACCTGCAAATGCTTGTGGTAGCAGTGCCTTACTGAGTTTAAGTCAAAGACGATGCCAAATAATTACAGTAGAAGAAAATAAAACTCTAATCAAAGTTCCTCCCCAACCGTTGGGGATCAAAGTTATACAGGTAAACTCATATTTAGAAGCAGTAGGCGTATTAGTAGCACACAAAGCAGGCATTAACCCCTCCGCTCTCCGTCCCAAACTATCACCTTTGCAGCCAGTAATTAAAAGTTAGGAGTTAGGAGAGACGCGATTAATCGCATCTGTACAGGAGTTAGGAGTTCTATCTTCCGCCTGCCCCCTGCCC
>NZ_JACKZS010000026.1 GCF_014222285.1 Nostoc sp. UCD121 | reverse complement strand
ACAATATTAATCTTATAATTGAGTATTTATTTTTTAATAATTTTCTAGATATGTTTCAAGAAAATACTTAAATTAAAATACACTTCTCTCTTGGCATAATAAAACAATCTATCTGACTGGAGCTTTAACTTAGTAAAAAAGCTTGTAGTACTTATTAAATTCCTAACAAATAATTTAGATAGCCAATAAAAGCTAACGCATTTTTACAGCAGTGCCTGTGGCAGTAATCAGCAAAAGAACTCCTGATTGGTCAAGATTGATTGTGCCAGTATCAATTTCAATCCCGATTACAGCATTTGCTCCTAAACGTTGTGCCCGTTGTTCTAATTCTTCTAATGCCTTGCGTTGACCCTGCTCAAATAAACGCTCATAGCTAGCAGTGCGTCCACCGATAATATCACGAATACCAGCCAAAAAATCCCGTAAGAAATTGCTGCCGTAGACTACTTCGGCTGTCACAATACCTAAATATGACTCAATCACGGCTCCTTGAATTACATCAGTAGTAGTTATAATCATAAATTAACCTCCTAGATAATATACATATTGATTATTCAGATCTTAATCCAAATGTGTGAAAAATTGTAACTTTGATTACAAAATATTAGGTTGAATAAACATCTTCTCCCACAACTTGAGATTGCGCTTTCAGCTTTAGTATTGTCCTCACCAGAAACTAGGACTTAAAGGAACATTTGACTGATTAAATTTATCTTACCGTGTAATGACCATAAAAAGATGTTAATGCCGGGATGATTACTTCTAAAAAGGTAGTATAAAAGACTAGAAATAATATGCAGAGTTAGCAAATTATTAAATTAAATAATAAACATCAATGAATATCAAACCCTGTAAGGTTGACCTATCAAGATATAGGATTAAGTTAAGTGCCTATTGATATTTTTCGAGGAATGCGTATAAATACCGATTAAAAAACGTGTCGTTTTGTTGCTGTACTGTTTTATATAGGATAACTGCATTCGATTGTTGATAGTTTATACTTATTCTTCAGTCAAAACTCTCTTATGGAGTGCTGAATGTAAAGGAACAGTGAATGAACTATTAACATCTAAATTCATACGAATAAATACAGTTTTCAAAAATCCATATTTTTGTTTTAATGTACAAGAAAAAAGTCCTCTAAAATTTCAGGAAATTTACTGTGTACAAGCCAACATCATTCGTGTTTAGTGTGGTGTTACTAGGATGTTTTGCCTTCACCATACCTTCAGTAGCTCAAGCTCAGGTATTAGTGGCGCAAGCCAAAAACCCACAATTAAAGCAACTACTAGAAGAAGGACGGAGGTTAGTAGATAGTGGCGATTATGGTGGTGCGATCGCAGTTTATCAGCAAGCAGCTAGTCTAGATCCCAAAAATGCTAAAATCCATTCAGGTATTGGCTACCTATACGCTCAACAGGGAAATTACCAGGCAGCACTAACTTCTTATCGTCGTGCGATCGCCATCAACCCTAACAACAGTGATTTTTATTACGCTGTGGGTTACATCAAAGCCAATTTGGGAGACACCGCTGGGGCAAAAGAAGGTTACCGTCGGGCCATACAGCTAAACCGTAATAACGTTAACGCCTATTTAGGATTAGCTGTGACCCAATCTCGTATGGGAGACTATAATGCTGCGACTTGGGCATATCAACAAGCAATAGATTTGGATAAAAACAACGCCCAGACTTATGAGTTGATGGGTTCGATGTATAAACAGCGACGACAAACCAAACAAGCCAACAGCTTGCTTCAAAAAGCCCGCGACTTATACAAGCGGCGCAATGACTTACAAGGAGTGGACAGAGTAGAAGCTATGCTGCGGCAGTTAGGAGGATGAGGTTAATCTAACTAGCGTCCCGTTAATTCCACAAAAATATCTTCCAGATTAGAGGGACGCAGCACCATTCCGGTTTGATCGGGCTATTCGTTTAAGTAGACATTTACTGCTTCCAAAGATTGGGAAAAACAAATATTCTCAACTACGAACGCTATCATTTCCCACTTCAGACACACCCAATTGCTTCATCACAAACCTTTTCCGTTAACAGAACAGAGCTGTTGTAAAGTTCCCAAACAAATCAGCCTATCGCTATCCATAATACCGATGTGTCCTCGCTTGGTAAAGCAAAAAGCATCGCAGAAAAATTCAACCTCATCCATATAATGGGTCGTCAGTAGCATCGTCTCCTTGTTTATTTAAATACCGAATAATTTCCTAGAGACTTCGCCTGGTTTGGGGGTCTAGTTCTATCGTTGGTTCATCCAAAAACAGAATTTGCAGTTGATGCAATAAGGCTCTCGCAATCTGCAACTGTCCTTTCATACCCCCAGACAGGATTTTTACCAAATCATTACATTTTTCTGCTAACTCAACATCCTTCAGCCATTACCTCAGTACTAATACAGATTTTCTCTGAGGTTGCTCCCAAACAAGGGGCAAAATTCCCAAGTTTCACCAAGCTTGGTTTTGTGCAGTTTAATAAATAATTGGTAAGTATCTAGGCATAAATAAATTTAAAGTTTGTAGTAAGGACTTTAGTCCTGATAATCCTTGCTCTGAGCGATAAATCGCTCACTACAAACTAAGAGTTTATTTTATATTTAATTATGTCTACCTACTTATTAAGTCGTCAAACACCATAGTCCTACTCGGTCATTTATGAAGTAATACAGTTCAGATCAGACCAAAACACTTGTAGAGACGGCGATTTATCGCGTCTCAAAAACCCAAGATTTTATATAAGTAACGCTTTGAACCATATTGATTTATGAACAACAAAATTCCCGACTTCTTAGAGAAATCGGGAATCTAAGGCTTGAATTTTCACAAATCAAATAGGATTTATATAGCGATTTTGATAGTAAGCCAAAATTTGCTTAACTTGTTGCCGACTTTGTGAACCAGAATTCGCTGTCCACGAGATGGACAAACCACCAATTTGACTTTGATTATAATCAAACTGTTGGGATGATTGGGGAATTAAATCCACTTCCACCCCTTCAACTTGACGTAAATGAGCTGCTATCTCTCTATAGACAGCTAAAGGACAACCAGCGAATTCAATTTTTTCCTTAGTCTCCATCTCTATGAAGCTCCAACATTAAGAGGATTCGAGGAGGGCGTTGCCACTGAAATAGGATTGCCATTAGCAGATGTAGCTGATGGTGTTGAGTTGACAGGCCCTTCCCCTACCATTTTGGCAACTTCGATACCAAATTGTTCGAGAATTACAATCGGGTTAGAGCCTCCATTCATTTCAATCCGCTTAATCAGTACGCCATTTGCTAATCGCTGTCCCGCTTGCACATAGCGACTCGTTGGCTCATCTGGTACTTTGATAATTGCCTGCGGTTCCTTACTAATTAGAACTACACCAGTCACAATAACTGCCCTTGCTAACTCAGGTTGTGCTGCTGGTGGCAATACAGATACTAAAGTCGGGTTGGGGACAACTTGAGGCAAAACCTTAGGTAAGACTGAAGTCAAAGTAGAATTAACTTTTTTTGGTACAGAAGCAATATTATTTTTCTTCTGATTTAAAGCTATGCGAGGTGTTGGAAGTTTGCGTCCTGCTAGAGATGCAGTCGGTAGCTTAGGCAAGATAGGAACAGGTTTTCCAGTCCCGGATGTTTTAGGTATTCCCGAAACCGCCTGTCCAAAAATTTGGGCAAACGGGTCAGTCCGCTCTTTTGATACTAGAATTAACGGTGCCCGCTCTGTAGGATTAGTGGATTGAATCAAGTTAACAGATGCAGGAGTAACTTGTGAAACCTGTTTGGCAGGTATCACTGGATTCTTAAAGGATTGAGCCGTTGGTGGAGACTTTGCTACTATTTTAGGAATCGGCGCAGGATTAACGGCTTGTTGTGTATCTTCAGAAGCACATCCAGCGATCGCTAAGGCTAAAATAGCTGCAATTGTAATTTTTGAATTTCTGCCCATGAGCTGTTCTCAAAAGCCATTGGAAAATTGAAAAATGGAAATATACATGCCTAAAATTTGTATCAAAGGCAAAGTATGTTACCTTTATAACCTAATTTTTTACATTTCAAGGGTTATTTTTAACACTAACATCCCAGCATAACTGCGGGTTTAGTTTATTTGCAGTTAATCGTCTGCTACACCCATAAGCTGTTTCATCAAATCCAGACCTTTCTTGACTCTACGGGAAACTGTCACGACACTTATCCCGAGATGTTCTGCAACTTGTTTTTGTGTCAAATCTTGTAAAAACACGCATTCCAAGACATCACGGGTGCGTTGTTCGAGTTGAACCAATGCTTGTTGCAAGCGAAGTTGGTCTTCTTGTGCCAATTGAAAGCTGCGATAGTGAGGATCGGGAACCAATTCTCCTAAACAAGTAGAACCTTCTTCTCCATCTTGGATTGGCACATCAAGACTCAAGGGAGCGCGATTTATCCACGCTAACTTAATTTCTTGCCATTCATTTGGAGAAATTTCTAGCGCTGTTGCTAATTCGGTATCTGTTGGTTGGCGATTATGCTTTTCACGCCAAGAACGTGACACTCCTATTGCTTGCTGTTGGAGTGCTAACCACTTCCGAGGAATTCGCACAGTAACACCTTTATCTCGGAGATAGTGTTGAATTTCACCCCGAATATAAGGAAGCGCATAGGAACTAAAGGCATGTCCCTTGGAAAGTTCAAATTTTTCAATCGCTCTGATTAAACCCAAACATCCAACCTGGAGCAAATCATCGTAGGTTTCATGACATTGATTTGTCCAGTAGTGAGCTTCTTTTCTTACAAGTCCAAAATTGAGTTTTACGAGTTGATTGCGAACATTTTCTGACCGAGATTGCTGATATTCTCGCAACAACTGCCAAATTTCATGTTTTAGTTCATTGGTGACTGTGGTAGGCATAGCACCGTGTTTATTGAGTAAATTAACAATCAATTACTCACTTTTAAATAGTTGCGATTGTGCGATATTAAACAGAATATCGCGCTATATGTAATAGCAATTACTATGGGATTAACAACTTTTTTTCAGCAAAATTCCAATAGAATTGTTTGACAACCGCGCAAAATTTAAATGGGTGAAGTTGGTATTTAGTTTGTTATTTATCTTTGGGATAATCTGTAGCTATTTTTAGAACTACATAGAAATAAAATATAAAATTAATCACTAAATATCAAACCGAGATTTTACGTAACTTTAATTAATTAATGGTGAAGCTAATTTCCCAAAACAAAACAACAATAGTCGGAATTTTATTAGATAGTAAAAGTTTGATTTACAGTAAAATTACCTGTCAATTAAACCGAAATTCATCTAACAATTAAAATTAACTAATAATATTTGAAAAATAGTATGTATATTTACGCAAGTAAACACAACAAAGAGCAATCTCGCACTTTGTTGTACTGAAGAGATATTGCAGGGCAAAATATCACTAACCCAAGCATATTAGGCTTTATACTTTCCCCGCTTTGTGAGAAACCTATGTACTACCCTGAAAAAAGGCAGGGCTGTTTCATTCTTTCAAAGCCTCTTGAAAAACTGGGGACAAGGGAAGTATAAATTCTTCTCTTGTCTCTTTTCGTCTCTGTAAGGCTTTTATAGGAATGAAACAGCCCTGAAAATGTGGGCAAAGAAGTTAGTTTTTGCGAACAAACCTGATATTTACAGAATTGTAGTTCTGAATGCCAGGTTAGTTATCTAACTCTAGATTAGCTACGAGTCGATTCAACCCGTGCAAAAAATAGACCGCGAATCTTGACTTCTTTCGGTTCGCCAGCACCTAAGTCTGTATCAGATGGCTGTTCGCTCTCGAAAGTACCAGCAATTTCACCACTAGAACTATCTACTTTAGCGATTTGCAGAGAAATCTTACCGTTAAGATTTTCAGCACGCTTGACGTTAGTGCGGGTAAGTTCTTCATCATCCGCTTGGGCGGGGAGAGCTACGGCATTATCGTAGCCACTGACGACACCACGGCCTTTGGGATCTAGGAAGGCAGCACCACGGTAGGAAGGAACTTTGAAAGTGCCTTCAAAGTCCGTAGAGGTGTTAATACTGCTCAAACTGGGTTGGGTTTGAGCAACCAAGTTTTTGATGGTGAAGAGGAAAGGTACTCGCTCACCGCCAGGAAGTTGTACGGTGATGGCTTGGAAGTCAAGACCATCAGTTTCTTCAAAGGTCAAGCTATTATCTGAGTTGATTTTTAGGTTGCCTTGTACCTGGTCAATAGTGGAAGTGTATCTAGTTAACAATTTACCAGCAACAAATTCTGCTTCTTGGCGTTTATTAGCAGGTTCTTCTTTGATGAAAAAGCTAGTTGGTTCTAAGCAAAGTTCTTTGATGGCATAAGACTGGCTAGAATCAATGGGAATGGAACCACGGCTTGTTTCGGCTAGTTGGGGGCATTTGTTTGCCAAGCCAGTGCCACGAATTTGGTCGTAAGTAAGTACATCTCTACTACTAGTAGCAGGAGCATCACTACAAGCAGTTATTAGTCCCAGGCACAAAGCCAAGAATGCAACAATTAAAGCGCGATACCTCATGGTCAACCTCAATCTCAAAAATTAATATCTAAGTTGTAAAACTGCATCGAAGCTTTGATTTATGACGAAAAGCCATCTTCGAACTGACACTGCGTTGCTCTGATTACCAGAATTGAAACAAATGTCAGGGCGTATAGGCTGGAAGTCGCCAGTCAAACTTTTCTCTGCTAAACGTAGTTAAACGTGTCGTTCTCTTGAGCTTGGGGAGTAAACCCCAGAATAAGTCGCACACTGTATCCTTTTTGGATGTGTGTAACTAAGGAGCAAAAAACCAGCAGTTTTACTGTTGGTGGCATTTGTTAGAGTTGGGCGGGTAGATGAGTAAGCGCTACACAAAGCAGCATAAGTGCTTGCCTCAAAGAGTGCGAAGAGAGTTGTCTGCTTTGCACTTTGCTTTTGCCAATTGCAAAAGCAGCGTCGCCCAAGTCTTTTTGTATCATGTATGTGACGCTACTACATACAGCCCATTGTTTGATGGGTAAATTAGCCAGATCATACGATTTTTTTTAACTCAAAATCAAAGTACTCTTAATTAACAAAGTCTCGTCCCCATCGCATCTAGCTGATGTGGAGGCTATGCTAAAGGTTACTACGCTCTTTTGGGAGCGATCGCAATTGCTTTTAATAAAGATACAAATCTAGTTATATTCAACCCTTACTTAGGTAAGTGCAGGGAAGAGCAAAGGCGTCGACTCTAGCAAAAAACCATCTAAAAGCTTACATTAGCTTCATTTTCTTGGCTCAATGTCTAGAGTAAGTACTGGCAAACTAGGGAAAATTAAAAATCTCCGGTAAATTTGAGTTGGCCTCATTTATACGGAAAAGTTGGCATGAACCATAACAAAAATCTGGAATCAGGGGAGTTGTCCTGTAAACTGCAAGCGATCGCAACTGTGGTGTATGATGCCGTGCAGGGTTGTGAAGGTGAGACTGTAGCTCTTTTGGCTTTGCTTAGGCAATTGGAACAGTTACACAGAGAGATCCGAGATGGGGTTTTTCAAGAGAGTCTGCCTGTTAACCGTCGGCAACTTTACTCACTCCTAAAAGATATTGAGTCTGAGGGAGGCTGGCCTTATATCGAGCGTATGAGACTACAAGCTTTTCTAGCGAATTTGCCACAAGAGGCTTCCCCAGAAAATAGCCGTGAAGTTTTAGAGAGCGATCGCTCCTTTGCTGATTAGCTCGAAAATTATTTTCTAGCTCTGAATTAACAACTTTGATCGCCTCATCAACCGCTAAACCAAGAGCGGTTGCTCATTGAGGCTTCAACTTAATTCATAATTAAAAAGAGTTTTTAGTGGATATGCCATTACAAAGAAAGCGATCGCGCTCCTCAAGATTACGGTTGTGCTTGAGATAATCACCCACCCAGTCGCAACCACGAACAAGCAGATCGTCAAGATTTAAATTCCACAGAATTATCGTGTTGTCATCACTAGCTGATGCTAGTGTTTGACCATCTGGGCTAAAACTGACACTTAACACTGGGGCACGATGCCCATTCAGACTTTTAATTAATTTGCCTTCATGACTCCAAAGTTTTACTGTACTATCCCAACTGGCGGCGGCAAGCAATTCACCATTGGGGCTGAAAGTTACAGCGTTGACGCTATCGCTATACCCTTTTAATAAGGTTTTTAACAACGTACCATCCCGTCGCCACAGTTTTACTGTGTTATCCCAACTGGCAGAAGCCAGCAACTCATCAGTGGGACTAAAGCTGACACCTAACACCCAACTGTCATGGGGCGAAAAAGTTTTGAGCAATTTGCCTTCACGGTTCCACAGTTTTACAGTTTGGTCATCACTGGCAGAGGCTAAAATCTGACTATCAGGGCTGAAATTTACGCTATTTACCCACCCTTGATGCCCCACCAAGGTTTTGAGTAACTTACCTTGACGATTCCAAAGTTTCACGGTTTTATCTTTGCTAGCTGATGCCAAAAACTGACCATCGGGGCTGAAATTCACGCTCATCACACTATCGCTATGTCCGTGAAGAGTCATGATTAAAGTACCGTCAAGCCGCCAAAGTTTCACGGTTTTGTCATAACTTCCTGAAGCCAGCATTTTACCCTTGGGGTCAAAACTGACACTAGGAACTTTACTTGTGTGCCCCACTAAAGTTTTGTAAAGTCGAGTTTTGACCTCGCCATTACTAGTGTATTTCTTCCAGAGTTTTACAGTGCGATCGCTGCTACCAGAAGCTAGCATCTGACCGTTAGGGCTCCAAGTAACGCTTAAAACTCGATCTTGATGCCCTTGAAGAGTAGAGGGTGTGGGGGCATTTAAATTCCATAGTTTCACACTTTTGTCGAAACTTCCTGAAGCCAGCAATTTGTTATTCGGACTGAAAGCGATAGTAACAACAGCATCACTGTGTCCTTTGAAGGTTTTGAGTAAAGTACCAGTTATACTCCAGAGGTTTATGGTATTGTCTTCACCTGCGGAAGCTAACTTTTTACTATCAGAACTAAAGCTCAAACTCCATACTGTACTGCTATGTTGTCGTAAATTTTTGTAAAGACGAAAGTCAAAACCGTCTTTAGTATCGTTAATCTCCCTCTGCCAAAGTTTTACTGTCTTGTCTCGACCTGCTGAAGCTAAAAATTTACCGTCGGGGCTGAAGACAGCTATAGTTACACCCTGCTGATGTCCCTGCAAAGTTGTAACCAGGCTACCATCCCGTCGCCAGATTTTCACTGTCTTGTCATCGCTGGACGAAGCGATTAATTGACCATCGGGACTAAAGTTTACCCAGTTAACCCACCCTTGATGTCCTCTCAGGATTTTTACTAATGTACCGTCTTTGCGCCAAATTCTTATGGTTGTATCCTTACTGGCAGTAGCTAACAACTCGCCATCAGGACTGAAATTAACGCTATAAACCCAATCTTTATGTCCTTTCAGGGTTTTATATGGCTTGGGATCAAAATCACCTGTAACCGGGTTTTTACTCCAGATTTGTACTGTTTTATCGAGGCTGGCGGACGCTAGGGTTTGACCATCTGGGCTGAAGCTTACACAGGTAACAGCATCAGTGTGACCTTTGAGGGTTTGGAGTAAAGTACCATCAGGATGCCAAATTTTCACAGTCTGATCTCGGCTACCTGATGCTAAAGTTTGACCATCTGGGCTGAAAGTTACTCCCCAGACAATATCAGTGTGCCCTTCCAGGCGGTTGACTTCTGTCACCCCATAAACCGCCTGTTGCAGGGCTGTTATCACCCGCATTCGCGTATCTGGTTGCACTCCGTCTGCGTGTTTTAGTTCTCTCCAAGCCCGCAAACTTTCTAATAAAGCATCAAACTCTTTATTAGACGCAAATAGAGCTTCGCTAGCAGCTGTGATTCCACTAATCCTCAAGTTGGTTTCACTACGTTCAGCCCGTAGAGTTTGGTGAATTGCTGCTGTTTTCTGCAAGTCGGCTTGCCACCATAATGCTGCTATTGTTCCCCCCATGATTGCCAACATTGCGCCTACAAACCGTGCTTCTCGTAGTCGCCGTTGCAACACTAAATTGAGTTGCTTTTGACTCAGTTGTTGAGCTACTTCTGCTTTAATCTTTTCAAGTTTGATTTTTTCAAACTCGGCGAGCATACCATAGTTGTTTTTTTGGCGAATTGGTTCAACTAAATAATCATGAACTAGCTGGTAGCGATCGCCCAACTCTTCTCTGACTCGCAACACCAAACCTGAACCCACCAATATTTCTAAAATCAGTTCCCCAACTGTGTTAAAGCTTGATATTGTTTCTATATCATGGTTATTAACTAATGCAGCTGCTAAATCAGCTTTACTTTTTAACGGTCGCGTCCCTTTTTCATCAGTTAACTCAAATAATAATTTCCAACTTAACTCTTCATTCTCTGGGCCGCAGTCTTTGATCACTTCCCCTAGCCAGCGTTCAACCAATTTTGCCGAGCCCCCGCAAAGCTTGTATTGTCCAAGGGTAGTAATATTTTCTATTTGTAGTTGAGCGCCAACTATTTGTAATTCAATTGGATGTACTTCATCTAGTTCTCCTGTCAAATCCTGGACTAATCGGTTAATTAATTCATCACTCAGTTCATAATGAGAACGTTGAGTAAGACTATGAATTATGGCTTTAGCATCCTGACTAGAGAATTTTCCTAGATAGTAGCGAATGTCCTTATCGAGAATATTTTTATTAATTATACCTAAATCATATAGTCCAATACTATTTTTTTGGCTCAAGCGTTCAAATTCTAATAAATGATGTAAGTAATCTTCTCTTAACGAAAGAATAATTTTTACAAATGAAATATTTAAACATTCACTAAAGAATTGATAAAATTCTATTCTTTGCGTAGGAGGATTACTTATAAAAAACAATTCTTCAAACTGGTCTAATATGATAATTATTGTATAGTTGCGCTCGGTTGCTAAACGAATTTTTTCTAACAGTATATTGAATGTAGAGTCAGGATTAACTGATATTCCTGTGTATGCCAGTGCTTGGTTGAGACTGCTTATTAAGACTGTGAGCCAATCAGTATAAACAGATAAAACAATAGGTATAGGAATGCGTTCTCCGATAACTTTTCCTGTCAGTGCTGGGACTAAACCAGCTTTGAGAATTGAACTTTTACCTACGCCTGATGGCCCATAAATTACTGTAAGTTTATAGTCAGCACGACTAATTCTTTCAATCAAACGATTAACATCTTGCTGTCGTCCTGAAGCTGATATTTCTTGGGCAACTCCTTCAGGAATAAACGGTATTTTTTGAGGTTCCAATGCTGGGTTAATTCTAGATCGTTGCGGCTGTAACTGACTTGCGCCAATGAAGGCGCGAAACCCATACTGATGTTCTATCTGAATTTTTTCTTGCTTGAGTTTAAAGGCTTCTGTATAGTTATGACGCTCAAAAAAGTAAAGCGATCGCAGTTCCTCTAAAATCTCTAAATATAGTGATGGCTGATGTTGTAGCTCACAAACTACCCTCGCCCATTCTAGGTTATTTATCGCTTCTTCTGATTCACCTAAATTTCGCTGTGTACGTGCAAGCAACAGAAGATACCAACTTTCTTGTCGTCGTGTTTGCAAAGCATCTCGCAGAGAAACTTCTGTTGCTTCTTCAGAAATAGAAAGTGCTGCATTCGCTAATTCATGAGCTAGTACCCAATTCGACTCTGAAATTGCCACATTTGCCAAAAAACCATAATTTTGAGCAATTTGTGCAGGAGTTCCATAGGTTTTATTTAAAAGTAATGACTTTTGAGCTAATTTTTTTAAGTCGTCCCAAGTTTGTAACCGTTGCAGCATTTCACAAGCAGGCAAAATAAATTTAGCAACTAAGTCTTCTCTTTGTACTTCCTCCAATACATCCAGGCATTGTTTAAACCACAAGAGAGCATGTTCACAATACCTAGTATTACTATTGTGGTGTAAGTCTGCCATGCGGTGATAACACAGCCCCAGGTGGAATAGTACTATTGCTTGCTTGAGTAAAAGCGAGGGAGGGTGAGGAAATGAGAGAGGTAAAGCAGAATTACTCTCCAACTCAGCTACTCTCTTGGTTTCCTGCTGCCATAATGCTAGGCTTGTTTGATAATTACCTAAAGCACCATTAAGTTGATCGTTGGCATATTTATCTCGTCCTAACACAAATTCCAAACTAGCTTCTAATCCTGGTGTTAATTGAACACCATATAGGCGCAGCAAATCATTACGGGCTGATTCTATTTCGTGGCGGTGTTGAGACTTAGGATCTAAATCTAGAGAGGCATTAGATAAAAATGTTTCAGCACCTGCTTCTAAAACTTTGGCAAATAAAGATTCTGCTTCTTGATGGATCAAAGCAATTAAATCTGCTTTTGCCATTTCAAATTTAATCGTAGTTGCAGCCCAACTTTTAAAATCAGGTGCTAATCTGGACAACAATGATGCAACTTCATCTTGTAGCCACAACACTACTGGAAATGGGAAAGTTGCCGCATAGATATCTCGCGCTTGGTTAATGCCTGTAAGTAAGTTTTCTAGGTCGATTGCTGACTCAATACCAAAAACCATAACAGCAGATGGCAAAGAGTCTGTGAGAACAGCAGGATTATCTAAGGATAGTTCTGTGACTATTGTGTTGTGTAAGGAAGTTGTTGATGAATTGAGGACGATTTCTCTGATATTGGTATCTTTAGTGATGAAGCGAATATTTCCTAACATTTGCTCACGCAATTGCCCATAGTTACACCGAACTAAAATTAGGGCAAATTGACCTTCAGAAAGTGCGATCGCTCTAATCAGTCTTTGCAAGGTATACTGATTTTCTTTTGTGGAGACGTGTAGCTGCTTGTCAGTAATCATTTGTTATTGGGTGGGCATGGGGTATGGGACATGGGACATTAGTTATTAGTCCAATGGCCAAGGACAAAGGACTAATGACTATTAACTTACCCAGCGCTATTACTTGTTTTGTTGCCAAGCTAAAACTTTTTCTGTTTCTGCCAAGGCTGGACTGATGCCAAACCAGCGTCCCACAGGGTCACGATATTCGAACAAATACATACTTCGTAGTAAGCTTTGATAGTCAGACTCACCTTTGACTCTCTGTTGTTGCACTACTTCAAACAATAATTCCCACTGGGATTCATCAATAGCTAATAGCAGATCGTCGCGGTAGTCTTTAATCACAGCTTCTAAGCATTCTCTAGAAAAAGGTGGATCTTGTCGTTGCAGGCAGCTATAAAGTAAACCCAATAAGTTGCGAATGTGGCCACCGCTAACGCGACATATCCGATCCAAGGTTTGGGAATGATCGAATAATTCTGTAATTAGTAAAAGCCTTTCATTCAAAGAAACTTCTGGAAAAGCTCTCGCTAAGACTAACTGGCGTACTAGTGACATCCCTGGTTCGTAGTCACTGCCATCTCTTTGCCGCACTAATACCATTGGCAAGACTTTTGGCGCAATGCCTCCCCCCAAGCGGTTTTTCAGTGTCTCATACTCATTGGAGAAAATTAATGTTAGGGGAATTGTGTAAACTAGGTGGCATTTGAGCCGACGTAGCTGTTCGCCTCGGTCTATAAAGAGATATTCTGGTTGCGATCGCCCTGATGCTAAGGGACGCATATCAACTCGATCCAAATTATCTACGATCACTACCAGTCCTTTTTGACCTCGCAGCTTTAACTGTTCAATAGCCCTTTCTAAAATTTCTTCGTTAATCGCTTGTAAAATACTATTGGTACGTGGTTCTAAATATTGCCTCAATTGATTCCGCATCTGAGTGCTATCTTTGGTTTTGGCGGTAATTTTGGCAATACCCAAAGATAATTCTGCTTGTCCAGAAAGCTCTATAGGGCTTTGTAAAAAATCGCCTACTTCTTTAAACAAATTGGTAAAGTAACCACCTTTAAATTTGATGTTAATGCCTTCTAAACTGGCACTGACTTGACGGGCTACACTCAGCAAAATATCGCTGATATCAATATCCGCCATGTCTAAGTCTTGACTGGACTCAAAATAAACCACATGAAATCCTGCCAATTCTAATTCTGTTTTGAGGCGCTGTAATTCCGTTGATTTACCGCAGCCAATGTGACCCGTAAATAATTGACAGGTTGGCTCATCAGGAGAAATCCGAACTATAGTCCGTTGCAATTCTTCGACAATTTTGCAACCACGGACATCAGCAAAATCTATGTAATACTGGCGATCTAACACGTTGCTTATATTAAGCGTGTAGCTTGGGTTACATGCTTTATAAAAACGTGACAAATTGAATGTCGTTTTCATGTATGTATAGGTGTATGTAGACGCGCGTGTAGATGCAATTAACTCGTATTTTTTATACAAACAATCTCTAACTTTGATGTAGGCACACAATTAATTCGCAAGTTGGTAGTGTCTTGCAAAAGACAGCACTTATTACAGGATCACTGTCAGTATCTGTCAGTAGTATGATAGAGATTTAATTGACCCTAATAACCTTAAACATATCTGTCCTTTTTACACCTACTATTGAGGTTTTGACAATCTCATAGCTTTTCTTTAACCTGACACAAACCTGGATGACGGAGTTAATCAGTAAAAAAAGCTACTCGATTATATTATTCCCTGTTTGTATAGTTGATGAGACATGACTAGTATGAATTATAGCAATCTATACAGAGATAAAGGAAGACTTATCTATCACTTCACATTCTATTTGTCAATAAAACAAAATCAGAAATATTTAAATTAAGATTTTGTAATCTTTAAAGAAAAAATGTTTTATGTCCCTTGTCAAAAAGACAACAGTGAGTTAAGAATGGACACCGGAAACTTTAATAGGAAGGATAACTAGAGACTACGTTCGTTGTGTACTTACTGTAAAGTGTTACTAAAAATAAAAAAAGTCTTGAGGAGAGCGGCTAAGAGATGCCGACAGTGTTTACTGAAATTAATTAATGATACAAGCGCGTCAAGGAATTTGGATTGTAACCAGAAAGGGGTTTGAATGGCTGGCATAATATCAGTTTCCCGCACGGATCTTGCCCAGCGTCGTAAAAAATTACGTCGGCGACGGCAGATGAGAATTATTCAAGCTATTTGGCGAACCTTTGCCATTACCGGTTTGGCAGGTGGATTGTTGTGGGTAGCAGTTCAACCAGTATGGGTGTTAAAAACTCCCAAACAAGTAGTGATGAAATCAGGCAATCAATTACTGTCAGATGAGACGACTCAATCCCTATTAGTGCTATCTTACCCCCAATCTTTGTGGCGGATTGAACCAGCAGCGATCGCAAACTCTTTGAAAAAACAACCAACTATTGCTCAAGCGATCGTGAGACGTCGCCTGTTTCCCCCCGGATTAAACATCGAAATTCAAGAACGAGTCCCTGTTGCAATGACTCAAACAGCAAGTGGGGTAAATCAGGGCACTGGCAATAAAAAAGTCACAATCGGCTTATTAGATGCAAGTGGGGCCTGGATACCTTTAGAAAAATACACATCACTGAATCCCACTAAGAAATTACCCAATCTCAGAGTAATTGGATCGCCCAAACAATACTGTCTCAACTGGACTCAAATTCATCAAGCTATCAGCCAAAGTACTGTGAAAGTAGTGGAAATTGATTGCCAAAATCCAGCGAATTTAATTTTAAAAACAGAACTAGGAAATGTGCATCTTGGCGTTCCAGGTACCCTGTTATCTGAACAAATTAAGGTACTCGCCCAAATGCGCCATTTATCAGCGAAACTCGATTCTGGTCAAATAGAGTATATTGATCTGAAAAATCCCGATTTCCCCTTAGTACAAATGAACCAAAAAGACCAAAAATTAACTCCCAAAAACCCTAAAGATATCTAGCGTGTTTAATGTATTAATAGCTCTTAGTAAATTAAGAAGCTTTATGCTGATAAATATATTTATTATTTTCAGTTTTCTAGCAACTCACGCGAAAATCGGCATTAACTTCTAATTAAAATGAGAAGATCAATCATGAAATCTCTCTTGTGAGTAAAACACTCTCAAATTGTTACCCTAACATCTAATAGTAGGGTGCAAGATGTCTGACAATCGAACTTTGGTCTGTTGAGGATAGTTCCAAAGACAGGTTACTGAAATTAAAAACTGTAACTTAAAGTACTACCAAAGGTTGCGTAAAGGCTACTTTTGGGCAATCAGTTTGGACTATTCTGTACCATAATTCTTAATTGGGTTACGAAACCTCTAGGAAAATCTTGATTTGTTGACCACACTAGTGAGGGTTCTCGTAAGATAGACTATTGCTCTAACAAAGTGTCCATTAAGACCACCCAAACAACAAATTAATCAGGTATAGTCTGACAAGTAAATTCTTGCTTGCTTCAACCTTAAGAATAAGTAAGTATCAGGTAAATATTGTGTCTAAAGTTGCAATTATCCCCAATGGTGAAACCTATTAACAATATTATTGAGGCAGATAAGATACGCTGTAGTGTGTCTTTAGAAGTTATGCCCTCCGATGAGAAGAATGAAGAGATTAATGTCTGGTTGAAGTTATACAAGTCACTTTTGGATAAATATAGGTATACTTCTCTAGAATTGGCTGTGCGATCGGCTGCATTAAAAGCTGATCTCATAGCAAATTTTCATACCGCCAATTCTGTTAGGCTTGGCAGTAGTGAAAACAATAAAGAACAGTGCCATAGGATTGTGGCAGTGTCAAACTTATAGTTGACTCTTAAGTGAATAGCACCTGGAAAAGTCGTTTATCTACCCTCTCACAAATCTAATGACACTTGATAATAACCAAGGACTCACCTATAAAAATTCCCAATCTCCGGGACAGCCTGGGTTTTCTCTGGCAGTTAACTCGACCAATCCCTTTAATAATTCTGGGATGAACTTCGGACAAAATCACGATAATAAGAAAATTTTTACGGAAAATAGCCGCATTGGGGAAATTGTTCCTGGTAGGGTTGCCAACATCAAAGTGATTGGTGTCGGTGGCGGCGGTGGCAATGCCGTTAACCGCATGATCGAATCTGATGTCTCTGGTGTAGAGTTTTGGTCAATTAATACTGATGCCCAAGCTTTAACTCTGGCAGGCGCTCCTAGTAGATTGCAAATTGGACAAAAGCTAACGCGGGGCTTAGGAGCAGGTGGTAATCCTGCGATTGGTCAAAAGGCAGCTGAGGAATCACGAGACGAAATTGCTACAGCTTTAGAGGGTGCAGACCTAGTATTTATCACAGCTGGTATGGGCGGTGGTACTGGAACAGGTGCAGCCCCAATCGTGGCAGAAGTAGCCAAAGAAATGGGCGCTCTCACTGTTGGGGTAGTTACACGTCCATTTGTGTTTGAAGGTCGCCGCCGTACCAGTCAAGCGGAACAAGGTATTGAAGGGCTAAAAAGTAGAGTAGATACACTGATCATTATTCCCAACAACAAATTGCTGGAAGTGATCCCCGAACAAACACCTGTGCAAGAAGCTTTTCGCTATGCAGATGATGTGTTGCGTCAAGGGGTACAAGGTATTTCTGATATCATCACAATTCCCGGTTTGGTAAATGTTGACTTTGCTGATGTTCGGGCTGTGATGGCAGATGCAGGATCGGCATTGATGGGAATTGGCGTTAGTTCTGGAAAATCTAGAGCCAGAGAAGCTGCGATCGCAGCTATTTCTTCACCGTTACTAGAATGTTCTATTGAAGGTGCTAGAGGGGTTGTATTTAATATTACAGGTGGTACTGATCTTACTTTACATGAAGTGAATGCAGCCGCAGAAGCAATCTACGAAGTAGTTGATCCCAACGCCAATATTATTTTTGGGGCTGTAATTGATGACAGGCTCCAAGGTGAGGTCAGAATTACTGTAATTGCCACCGGGTTTACAGGTGAAGTGCAAGCTGCGGTACAACAAAGCGTGGCTAGCGTTCGAGTCGCACCTAATACCTCCAAGCGACCAACAACACAACAACCCGCAGTTAATCCCCCAAACTCAACTCCAAGTTCAACTCCAACTCCAACTCCAACTCCAGAACCAAAAGAAAAACCTGGATTGGATATACCTGACTTCTTGAGAAACCGACAAAGACCACGGAATTAAAAGATTTTGGATTTGAGATTTTAGATTAAATTAGCAGTCTCAGGTTAGGCTGAGTGCTGTATAAAATCTGTTAGTTTCAGGGTTTACCAAAAGCAGGGATAAGCAATCCGTTGCCATCCCTAATTTTGCTAATTGGTAAAGAAATTTGTTAACGCTACTTATAAAATTAACTTGGGCAGGGTTCTGCTGGCTCCCATGTCTAGCTTTGCTTTTGGAACAAATAAATCAGAAGACCTGGCCAACTAGAAATGCTTAAATGTAGCCCGTCGTACCCGGATTTCTCATGCATAGTGTAGGCAGAGGGAGAAGAGGAGTGTGGGGAGTGTGGGGGGTAAGACTTCTTCCTCATCCTCCCACACTTCCCACACCTCCTACACCCCTTGGATTTCTCACTTGTGAGAAATCCAGACGTAGACATTGCACATCTACCACCGCCATTCATTAAACTTATATTCTGTATAAACAAAGCTGCGTGGGTGCAATACTTTTCGGGTTTTGGGGGAAAGGGGAAAGGGAAAGGGTTTAAATTTACCTTTCCCCATTGCCCTTTAACCTTTCCCCAGTCCAAAAAAGAGATTATTGGGTTTAACCGAAAAGTATTGTGCGTGGGTGGGTGAGTTGCCTACGCAAGCACCCGAAGTAATTGTATTTTTTAGAAAATAGGACACCAAGTAAAAATAATTTACATTTATCAATGAAGGCAAGAGGCAGAATGAAAACCGCCTGTATTTTTGAACTGCCTTCACCAGTAGATAAGACCTTGAGTGAACTTTAATTCAGTGGCTTCAAATCAGCAGGGGATTTGACCCCTACTGATTTACTCTTCCTGCGTTCTTCAATTCAATGACTGTTCAATCCATTGAATAACCTGATGACCAAGGTTAGTACCATCTAGACGATCAATTTCACGAATTCCCGTAGGACTGGTGACGTTAACTTCAGTTAAGTAGCCACCAATAACATCTATACCCACAAAAATTAAACCGTCTTGGCGTAAGCGTTCGGCTACTTGAGTACAAATTTCATGTTCTCTTGGGGTAATTTCAGTTTGAGCGACTGTACCACCAGTTGCCATATTATTGCGAAAATCACTTCCGCTAGAGAGGCGATTGAGCGCACCAATCGGTTCGCCATTGAGCAGGATAATGCGTTTATCACCTTCTTTTGCCTCCGGTAGATAGGTTTGTACCATTACTGGCACTCGACCTTGGAGGGTACTGAGTTCGACAATGGAGTTAAAATTGCGATCGCTCGATTGCAAAAATAAAATTCCTTCCCCGGCTTTGTTCCCCAGTGGTTTGAGAACAGCTGCCCCCTTTGCTTCGACAAATTGCCGAATAAACTGCTTATCAGCACTGACAATCGTTTCTGGAATCACTTTGGTAAACTGGAGGGCATACATTTTTTCATTTGCCCCTCGAATACCACTAGGACTGTTAATCAGCAGAGTTTTATTTTGGTCAACATAATCGAGAATGTAGGTGGCATAGAGGTAGGAATCATTGACAGGTGGATCTGTCCGCATAAATACGGCATCCATTGTCTCTAAAGAAGTTAACGAGGAATCGCTCAACTTATACCAAGGATTCGCCGCTATCCAGCGTCTCTCCACCAACTGCACTGGTACAAGTTCGACTCGCTGTAGGACAGCCCAAGCTTTGCCCTCCACTACACTCAGCAGATTTCCTTGAGTTACCCAAACTTCGTGTCCCAGGATTTGCGCTGCTTCGATCAGGGCAATGCTGGTATCATGACATGGGTCAAGCAGATGGATGGGATCAATGATAAAAGCCAGTTTCACCCTGTATACCTCAATCACCAAGAAATTAAATGGTTGTTCAATTATTATCTCTTGATGATCTGACTAATTGACGTACATCTGTACTGCTGAGTAGGAACTGGAGGGTAAAGTCTTGTGGACAAATACTTTTGCGAGAAAAATTCGTAAACAGAGTTGTAGCGACTGCCGTGTAATTTGCAGTGGCTTGTCGCTAGTGCAATATCTTCTAGACTTACACGGAAGTTAGTAGCTCATCTAGCTTGCCTTGACTGTCTAAAGCGTGGATATCATCACAACCACCAATATGGTCATCATTGATGAAAATTTGCGGTAAAGAGCGCCGTCCATTTGCTCTTTTAGCCATTTTATTTCTGGCTGCCTCATCTCCGTCAATGCTGTATTCTGTAAATTCAACACCCTTACTCTTCAGCAAACTTTTGGCACGGATACAAAACGGGCAAGTCCTCCAAGTATAAATTTCTACTTTTGCAGCCATAATGTCCTCAACTTGATTTAATACTTTTTAATTTTAGAACGTTGCAACTGGCTGTAGGTGTTCTATGCCGTTTTGACTTTACTTTCAGAAGTGGCTAACTAAATTCAGTTATTGGTTTCGCTGAGTTCCTTCGAGATGCGTTACACTTAGCCAGCTTTTTGTGCAGAACTATGCAAAACGAAAAATCGTTGAAAAGCCTAGAAACAATGAAAGCTTTGCAACGATTTATAATTATTAGCCTATTTACACCATGTTGTACTTAATCAATTTTTACAGAATATAGGGTATGCACACTTGATTTTCTAAAAACAGTATTTACTTTTATGGAAGTATCTAGTATCTCTCAGTATTGAGAACTAGAAAACTGTCACTTAGGCTACTACTAAAGATTTTTTCCTCATTACTTTCAATGCACCCACTGCAAATAAACCAAGAGCGGCTGTTGTCCCAGGTTCAGGTACTTTTTTAGGTGGAGGAGGTGGAGGACTATAATAATTTCCTTGTGCTTTTATAATGCTAGGCTCACTTAAATTGGTGCCATATTGGAAGCGAACACTACCAATTTTGCTTATATCAAAGTTAGTGGGCAGTCCTGACAAAACGAACGTGGCCGAATTGTCAACAAAGCTTCCTCCTTTAATTGGTGAATTTGCATTAGCATTGTAGCCATCAATAATGCCGTAATTCACTTGCTGCTGTCCACCAATATCTTGAAAAATACCCAAGCCGGCAGTACCTAAACCATAGTCTTGAGTTATTCCCTTAAGTCCTGCGGAATTGGTAGTAGATGCAAATGCCCATTCTTTGCCATTAGGAGTATTGAGAAGATTTACATTATTTGTAGTGGTAGAGGGGGTTTTTTGAGTGACCGTTGCAGCTGTTGCTGAAATTAACGATAAATTTAAGGGAGATCCAGCATAGTCCCAAAAGACTGATGTAAGAACATCAGAAGGGACTGATACATTTTTCATGTTCGTCAGGGTCACTGTCAACTTACCTGGATTGAGTAAGTCATCAAAGACAACTGATGATGCCAAAGCATTCTTTGATGCTGAGTTAGTTCCTGTGACTGAGAAAGTCATAGAGGCTGCATCTGCTTGGGACATCTGTGAAACTGTCACCACAGCTAATGCTGATATACAACAGACTGCATAACCCGCTATTTTCTTGGAATATGGTTGAGACACTCGATTGAAACTCCTTTTCTTTTTATTGAGGATATTTAAGACCTCTCAAAATAACTCTTTGATGGAAGTTACCAATGTCTAAATTTACACAAAGTAATACCAATTGTCTACGTTGTTTGTCGAGGTTAGCTAAAAATTTAAATTTGGAATTATCAATATATTTTTTCTGAATTAATGGAGATTTTCAGTATTTATACTTGATATAATTTTTAAATTAAAATTGTTTATATTCACGCTGAATAATCAATATTTTGTTTCTCACTATTATTACTTAATCAACAGATTTTTAGGAGTGTTGATTATTCTATGAGGAAGAGTTGTAGGTTAATAGAGTGCAGCCTTACCTGGATAAAACCAGGCTGTAACAGGTATCTCACGCCAATCTACACGATTAGATATTTTAATATTTCACTAAGTAGATGAGCTAAATTAAATATAGGGCTCCTATTTGATGCTTGAAAACATACTGAGGTGAAAAGACAGCTTTATCAGGGTTTTATTTAAAATATTATTCAAAATCAGACTTGATTTTTGAACAAACTCACTGGAACTCAAATATAAAAATGCAATAAATAAGGGAAGGCAATTTATCGCCTTCCCAAAAGTTGAATATTCACGACACTAATATAAAGTGCTAACACTGAATTAGTTACTCAACATTTACCTACTGTCAACGGCATATTCAATTAGTTGAGCAAGGCGGTGACGTAGGGTTTCTAATCCCAAGCGCTGACTCGCTGAAATAAATACCGCTAGGGGGAATTCTTCTCTAGCTAAAGCTAGTGTCTCACTATTTGCTTGATCGATCTTGTTAAAAATAACTAGCGCCGGGCCAGGAGTTATTGGCATTTGCGCTAAGATTTCTCTGACTGAGCGAATATGACGCAACCAAGCTGGGTGTGACAAATCCACCAAATGCAGTAGGGCATCAGCTTCTGTGACTTCCTCCAAGGTGGCGCGGAAGGCATCCATTAATGATGCAGGCAGTTCATGTATGAACCCTACCGTATCTGTAATCAGAATTTCCTGATGTTCATTGGTTTCGCCATAAGGAATCACCAGGCGGCGGGTGGTAGGATCGAGAGTGGCAAATAGTTGGTCGGCTGTATAAACTTCTGCATTTGTGAGAGCATTCAACAGGGTAGACTTACCAGCGTTAGTATATCCAACCAAAGCTACTGAGGGAATTTCTCGATGCTGCCTTCGTTGCCGTAACCGCGAACGATGGGCTTGCAACTGGGTTACTTCTTTTTGTAGCCGAGAAATACGCTGCCCGATCGCACGGCGTTCGGTTTCTAGTTTTGTTTCACCAGGGCCACGAGTTCCTATGCCACCACCCAATCTGGACATGGTGCGACCTCTACCAGCCAGTCGCGGTTGCATGTATTCTAACTGTGCTAGTTCTACTTGCAATTTACCGGCACGGGACTGAGCGCGTTGAGCAAAGATATCCAAAATTACTTCGGTGCGGTCAACTACCCGGATACCAATTTGCAATTCTAAGTTGCGGACTTGGGAAGGTGAGAGGTCGCGGTCAAAGACGACAAGATTAACTCCTAGTGTTTGGGCAGTTAGGGCAATTTCTTGCACTTTACCTTCACCAACTACTGTTTGGGGATGAACGCGCGATCGCTTTTGTTGTATTGTCTGTAATACATCTCCCCCAGCAGTATCAACTAAACGTGCCAATTCTGCTAGAGTATCTTGGAATTGTAGGGGAGTTGTCTCACTGGTCATCAGCCCCACAATTAGCACGCGATCGTGGTCAGCATGTACTTCCTGGGCAATAAATTCGCGCTGGAATTCTGCTTCCAGATTTTCTACCAAGTCTACTAAATCTTGGTCTGCCAAATCATCCAAGCCCATAGGTGGCGATATATTCCAACTTGGGGTTTGAATTTTGCTCTCTTCTACTTTGAAAGCAGCAGGACTAGTAATCAGGGTGCGAGACTCTTGGGGTATTAGATGAGCTAGATAAGCTTCTTTGACATACCCAGTTGCACCGCCTCCCCGCCGTGTAAAACCGGTTCCGGTAATATTTAGGACAACTAGGGCATCTAAGCGTTGCAGGGCCATAGCCGTGAGTGCCGCTTCATTTGGCGGTTCTGGCTTCAGATGGGTGGCAATACAACGAATACCACTGAGTCGTTCTGCACCGTAACGGGGCAATTCCATCGGTGGTATTTGCGTTTGACGCGGTGTGCCTACCCCGACGCGAATCACTTGTCCGCGACGGTTGATGTAGGCGCACACAGGCTGATTGACTTCTGTGCTAATTGCTGCCAGACGCTGGGAAAACTCAGGCGTGGTGATGCGATCGCCTGGTATACGCTGGTGATACAGCCGCTGTAGTTGCTTCAGCTGGCTGGACTTTAAACCTTGGAGATTTCCGTAGATAGTTTCTATAGGCGTTTATGACCAGTAAATGGCCCCCCAATCCTTCTTATGTCTATTTTACAACAGGGTTTAGGCTGTTATCTATATCTTCTGAGGGATGCATTGGGAATTTGTCGCCTATAGTCTTGATTTGAAGCTAGTTTGGTGGTATGGGTGTAGCAATGTTAAACCAATAACATAGCATTCCGCGATCGCTTCACTGCGGTTTGTAATTCTGCCGATAGCCAGCTGTCAAATTGCGGATAAACTGGCGATCGCGGCACTAATTCCCACCCAGCAGGTTGTAAAATATTTCTCAAAGTCTGTTCCTGAAGATGGGGATAATCAGGATTCACTTCATCTTTTGGCCCAATTCCGCCTAAATCTCGCGCACCAGCTTCGATACAAGCGAGTAACCAGGAGTTATCCTTAACTAAATTCGGCGGAATTTGAATAGTAATATCTGGCGATAAAATCTTACGTGCTTTAGCAATTACTTCTGGTAATTGATGGGGATTAAAAGGAGGTGCATCAAAAGTTTGCTGATTTCCTGGGCTATGAGGTTGCAGGATAACTTCTTGAATGTGATGGTAACGTTGGTGCAAGTTAGATATAGCTTCTAAAGTTTCCCACCAATCATCAGAGGTTTCTCCAATTCCTAAGAGTAAGCCAGTAGTAAAGGGAATTTGCAACTCTCCCGCCCATTGCAATTGTTGTAAACGAACTTCTGGCAATTTACTTGGTGCGTGTCGATGTACACTATTTAATAATGTTGGCGTTAGCTGTTCCAACATCAGCCCCATCGAAACATTAACATTCTTGAGTTTTTGCATTTCATCAAAACTCAATGGACCTACATTGGTGTGTGGTAAAAACTCCATTGAAAGTGCTAAATTGCACAAATCATAAATTCGCTCGAACCACGCCTCACGCCTTGACGAATGGGGATGCACTTCACCACTGAGTATGAGGATTTCGCAGACTTTTTCGTTTTGAAGTGATTTTAAACTATTCTTTGCATCTGAAAGACTCATCCAGGGACTTTTACCAGGTTCACTACGAAAGTTGCAGTAACTACACCGATTAAAGCATTCGTAAGTCGGAACGATTGTATAAGCAGGGCTATAGGTGACAAGATGAGAATTATTAGTTGGCATTATTAGGATAATCTCAAAGAATGCCTTGTTCAAGCTATATGTAGCGATTTTATCTGAGTTGTGAGAATTACTTTTTTAATGAACCACAGAGGCGCAGAGAACACAGAGATAAGAATCAATAGAAATTTAAAAAAATGATCTGCTAATGCTAGAGATTACTGTGTTATTCTTCTTGCCAAGATATTTAGATAAACGAGAACTATTTTGTTTTGTA
Organism: Nostoc sp. UCD121; assembly: GCF_014222285.1. GTDB lineage: Bacteria > Cyanobacteriota > Cyanobacteriia > Cyanobacteriales > Nostocaceae > Nostoc. Next base: position 31,599 of record NZ_JACKZS010000026.1, on the reverse strand, counting down.
AATTTCTGGTAACTGCCACCAAGGAACATGGGGATACTCATGATGTTCCTCATGGTAGCCGAAATGGTAGCACGTGATAAATGACCACCAAATTGGACGGTTAATTGTTTGTGAACGATGAGGCTGAATATAACCTCCTATTGGTTCGCTATGGGGTAGGAAAGTACCAAAATAAAATAATTGGAATGAACTTAAAAGTGAAGGAATCACCCAAAAGTAAGTTAAATTAGCAGTTGGTATATGGAGGACATGATTATTAAAGTGATAGATAATAGTCAAGGCAATGATTTGTCCCCAACTCCAGTAACCCTTCATAAAATGAAAATACCACGCGAAGAAATTTTTGTGTTTACCATTATGAAAATCTGGGTCGATTTGGCTTGCTGGATTGTGATGGTGTATCCAATGTTTTTTTAATAATTTTTTATATGGTAAAAGACCATATAAAGATAAGGTTAATGTCCCAATCAAATGATTAATTTTGGTGTTCTGGGGAAAGACTACCCCATGCATAGCATCATGAGATGTAATAAATAATCCTGTATATAAGAATGTTTGCCAAAGTATGCTAGGCAATAGCATCCAAAATGTTAACTTGGAGATGTCAAGGGAAAGTAATAAACTCAGGCTAATGATCCATGTAGCAACGATAATCGTAGCAATGAAAGTTCCCTTAAACTGAGATATATTTTTCACTACTGGGGTCAGTTTTGTTTGATGATTAGGTGGTTGTTCTAATTGAATCATGCTTTTACTCTGCCTAGTATTCAGATGAAAATTCCTAAAATATAGTCACGATAAAAAGCACTAACTACCATCAAGAAAACTCTATTAGTGGTCAGTGTTTTTAATTGGACAGTGCGAATACTCTAATTATATGTACAAACATTAAGATACTTTAACTATTATTACACAAGCAACTGCTATTCTAAAAACTGTTTTCGCTTAAAAGGTTGGGTGATATGAGCGAGGACAGTGTTCAACCTGGTATCTGCAATAACCACGGTCTTCTCTTTGCTCCTTTGCAATCCGTCTGTAACAAAAACAGTCAGATTAATGGGGAGTAGAGGAAATGAGCCCCGATGCATACTGCACTCGGCTGTAGCCGTTCCCAAAGTAGGTAAGATAGAAAACAAATAATACTTAGGCGGTCGTTCCAAATTTCAGGGTGAGGAGTCAGCACAAGTTCAGCAGCATTGCAGTTTTTGGTGTTGATATGAGGTTTCAGTTTTATCACTAAAGATAAAGTGCAATTATTAAGTTAATTTAAGGAGCTAATTACATTCTTCATATTACTTAACTTACCCATTTAATGCTATCTGTCTCTAGTTTCAAAGTAAATGCAACTCTAAAGAATGAGATTTTAAGGGGGTTGAGAAAATATTTATCTAACAAAAGATCAATAATAGCTTTGAGGAACCTATAGTTCAGAGGTATTTTTACCAAACAACTGCTATTGAAAACTTGTAATCTCACTAAAAACCTATTTTGGATACAATCAAAATCCAACGAAAGTTAGAAGGTTTCTGGAATGTTATTATCCAGACTAATAAATAGTAAATAGGTTTTTTAAACTTAAAGTATGGCTCCTACGGTACTAATTACAGGTGCTTCTGAAGGCATTGGCAAAGCAACGGCTCTTTTATTTGCGCGGCAAGGATATGACTTGGTACTTGTAGCTCGTCATGCTGACCGCTTGGAAGCCTTAGCGCAGGAAATCCAAAGCATTGGCCGTCCAGCACCATTAACGGTTACTTGCGATGTCACTGACTCATCTCAGGTAAACGCATTAGTGCAAAAGGCATTAGAAAATTATGGCTATATCGACGTGCTGATAAACAATGCGGGTATCTTTGCATCGGGGACAGTAGAGCAGTTTTCTCTTGGTGATTGGCATCAAATTATAGACACTAATTTATGGGGATATATCCACACTATTAATGCCCTTCTGCCTCATTTCCTTCAGCGTCGAAGTGGAACTATAGTTAATTTAAGTTCCATCGGTGGGAAGGTACCAAGTGCTTACTTGGTTCCCTATTGTACTAGTAAGTTTGGCGTAACAGGGTTGACGGAATCGCTACAAATAGAACTACAGCCAAAAGGTATTCATGTTTGTGGGATTTATCCGAATTTGATTAAGAGTACTTTAATGGAACGGGCAGTTTTTCGAGGTAAGGATGAGCAAGATACTCATACTCGTCGTGGACAACTTGAGAATGTGCTGAAAAATCCGGTGGTGGAGAAGCCTGAAGATGTAGCAAATGCTATTTGGGATGCAGTCAAGAATAAGAAGTCAGAAGTGATGGTTGGTTCTGCAAATTTCTCGCAAGCTTTGTATCGCCTGTTTCCTGGGTTGATAAAGTGGGTTTCGCGGCAAGGGTTGAAGAATCAAGATAATTGATTTTTGCTACCAAACAAAATATTTTCCTATCGTGACTCACATTCTCGTTTGGTTACATAATGGCGATAGCGAAACATTGCTTCTAGTTGCGCTTGCACTAACCAACCACTAACAAATTCAACTGTTTCTCCACCAGGCATGGAAAAGGAAATAGCATCAGTCAGCCTAGTTTTGCCAGCTTCTGGTTCAAATTCATGTCGATGTACCCAAGACTCAAAGGGGCCAGATACCTGTTCGTCGGTAAACAGGCGATATTTGTCGCATTCAGTATGACGCGCTAGCCAAGTTAGTGGTAATGGGCCGAGAAACAGGCGAAATTCTGTGATAGCGCCCACGTTCAGCCCTCCCTCACGACGAACCACTTGGACTGGCTGCCAAGGTGGATTCAGCATTTGCAAAATATCTGGCCTTTCATGAAATTTCCAAACTACTTCTGGTGTGGCATTAATAACTGAGGAATGTTTAAAGTGCAGCATGGAAAGAAAAACCTAAAATTCAACTTTCTGATTCTGTATCAATCTCGATATTTAGGGTATCTTCGTCAACCCTTACATACAAAATATTTGGGTTACAGCAAACTTGACAATCTTCTACATAAGATTGCTGTCCTCCAGCACTCAAATCAATAAAAGTTAAGTTCGGTTCGCCGCAATAGGCGCAGTAATACTCAGCTGTGTTTTGCATCAATTCATGGGTACTAGGTACTGGGTATTGGGTATTGGGTATTGGGTACTGGGTATTGGGTAGTGAGTATTAACTTTTAATTCCTAGTTTCTATTCCCCAGTCCCCAGTCCCTAGTCCCTAATCCCCAATACTGGCTGTAGTTCTTTTGGAGATGGGTTGATATAACTCTTAGCATCAGCCAAATGCTTTAGTAGTGTAGACTGTGGCAGAGGCCCTTGCAAGTGGTTCCAAGGTAATACTTGTTCTGTAGACCAATCAGCGTGGACGTAGAAATCTAAGTCAGGGATTTGTCCTTTGAGTTGCTTGAAAGCACGTTTGTAGCTACCCAAAGAGTCGCCAAAGTCACGAGTCATCAGAAGAAGTTGGGACACTCTGCGATCGCCTCTCGATAACAAAGCTTGTATAATCGACCAATTATAGCTTTCTGGGCGAAACTCTATCCCCTGCGGTTTTAGCTGTTTTTGCAAAAACTGTAACCGCTTTTCTGCTTGACGATTTACTCCAAACCATTGAAAGGGTGTGTGCGCTTTGGGTACAAAAGTGCTACATCCGTATGTTAACCGCAATCCCGGCGCAGCTTTTTTGATATTACGCATCATCGTCACTGTTTGGTCTAAATCATCTGCTTCTTCACCAGGAATTCCTGCCATTCCGTAAAGTTTCAAGCTTTTTAATCCGCCAGCTTTGGCATTTATCGCCGCTTGGATAATTTCGTCGTTATGCAGCTTTTTGTTGATGATTTGCCGGATTTTCTCAGAACCACTCTCTACAGCAATGGTAAGCGATCGCGTGTCTCGTTTTGCCAAAGTTTCTGCTAACTGGACTGTTACAGTATTAGTTCGCACTGAGGCAATACTGAGACGGACATCATCATACTTTGGCTGACTTATATAATCTAGCAAAGCTTCAAATTCTGGATGCTGAGTTACAGAAGCCCCTAATAATCCTAGCCGATTTGTGACTTCTAAACCTTTTGCGATCGCTGGAATTAAGGAATCTTCTAGACTGGCTGTTCTAAAAGGCAGTGTGAGATAACTTGCCAAACAAAAACGGCACATTTCTGGACAACTTCTCACCACTTCCACCATGTAAATATTTTCCCATGCCGCTTTTTCGGTGACTACAGTTGAAGCCGATAGAGTATTTCCTCGATAAGTCTGCTTTTGCACCACTGCGGGAATTTCTGGAGAAATTGGTTTAATTGACTTTATTGCACCATCTTTTGTGTGGTATTCGACTTCATACAAACTGGGAATATAAATTCCTGGTATTTGTGCAAGTCTTTTGAGTTGAGTTTGTCTTGAGGCATTTCTTACTTCTTTGTACGCCTCAATGAAATTTCCCAGTAAATTTTCGCCATCTCCCAGTAAAATTACATCAAAAAAATCTGCAAAAGGTTCTGGGTTAGCTGTGAGAACGGGGCCACCACCAAAAATTATCGGATGAGAATCATCACGAGAAGTTGCTTGAATAGGAATTTCTAAAGATTCCAGCAAATTTAAAATATTCACATAATCCAGTTCCCAGGAAATCGAAAATCCCACAATTTCTGGCGTTCTGGGGAGTTGTTCGTGAGTATCTGTAAACAGGCGACTCACCTGCACATCATCACGCATTGCCAAGGTTGCCCAAACTACCTGATAGCCAAGGCTAGTGATACCTACGCTATATTCATTGGGAAAGGTGAAGATTATGGGGATAGCGTTGGTGTCTGGGGTGGTGGGGGTGAAAAGGAGGCGTTCAGAGTCAAATACAGATGATGTCATGATAATTCGTAATACCTCGACTTCGCTCGGCACAAGTTTGTAATTCGTAATTCGTAATTAATACAGTTAGAGCCAGGTTATATACAGGCAGCATTAATTGTTTTTCTTCCTGCTATTCACAGAATATATCCTTTTTATCCTGTCAGAGGTTTTAGTTATAAGCAGGGTTATCTATATTTAATTTTAAGCCATAGAATTATCAAGTTAAAAAGCAATGTAACGCTATTAGCAAGAATAATTGGTAAAGATTGTAGATATATCCCATAAATTAACCATAAAAAAATACCAGCTATGAATGTAATCAGCGTTAAAAAAGAAACATCTTTTGCTGATTTTGTTTGCCATGTTTTAAACATCTGTGGCAAAAAAGAGATTGTGGTTATTGTGGCAGCCGCTAATCCTAGAATTGTCAAGAAATCCATTCCGATACAAACCTATAAAATAAAGTTTTTAGTGGTTGAAAAATTTAAAAGCTGATTTTTATAATTTTGTTGCATAGGTAATATCCTTTTCTTAGATAACCCTAGTGTATGATCGATAAGGTTATTCGGTTCTGGTGGGGAGCAGCTACCAGAGGTAACGGGGAAAGTTCGGTGCAAATCCGGCGCTGTCCCGCAACTGTAAACCAATTTGAGATGTAATCTAAAATCCCAAATTGAGTGAGTCAGGATGCCCGCCGAAATAGATTTACTAGTTCCACATATCTGCGAGGTACAGATGACTACTACTGTGAATATTTCTCCAGCGAATCCCTTTGGTGTTGCTGACCATACTTTATTTGTTTGCAAAACTTGTGCCAGCGTTTGGCAAGAGGGAAAACGCTTAGGTGAAAGTGGTGGTGAAAAACTTCTACACCAACTTCAGCAACTTGCACAAGATTGGGAGTTACGAGATGAATTCCCAATTCAAGAAGTTGAATGTATGAGTGCTTGTAATCGTTCCTGTGTGGTTGCCTTTGCTGCCAAAGGTAAATTAACATATTTGTTTGGTGATTTAGCCGTTGATGATAGTGCATCTGCGATACTAGAATGCGCTAGTCAATACTATGTCAAAGCAAATGGTTTGCTGCCTTGGTCAGAGCGTCCAGAAGCCCTGAAGAAGGGCATTTTAGCAAAGATTCCACCTTTATCTCACTAATGCGCGTTTTGATTCTGGGTGGTACAGGAGATGCCGCAGAACTAGCTGCTAGAGTCGCGACTATCCAAGGGGTAGATGCAATCACGTCTTTAGCCGGTCGCACCCGTGAACCATCAGTTCCGTTGGGCGATTTACGGGTTGGCGGCTTTGGTGGTGTGGCTGGATTGGCTAGCTATCTGCGAGTAATGCAAATTGACTTATTAATTGATGCAACCCATCCTTTTGCTAGTCAAATTTCTTTTAATGCGGCAGATGCTGCAAAGGAAGTTGGAGTACCCCGTTTGATGTTAATACGCCCACCTTGGGAAAAAGAAAGTGTCGATCGCTGGATGGAAGTTGATAACGTTGAAGCCGCCGCCGCATCTCTAGCAAAACAAGCACATCGGGTATTTTTGACGGTTGGCAGACAAGAACTCGCCGCCTTTGCTCACCTAGAGGAAATTTGGTTTTTGATGCGGATGATTGACCCTCCTACCGATGATGCCTTAGTGCCACCGGGGATGGTATTGTGCGATCGCGGGCCCTTTACCCTCAATAATGAAAGGCAAATCCTGATTGATCACAAGATTGATACCATAGTCAGTAAAAATAGCGGTGGCGATGCCACAAAGCCCAAGATTATTGCAGCGCGAGAACTGGGTGTGAAGGTTGTGATGGTAAATCGTCCAGCCATACCGCCAGGAGAGCAAGTTAGTAATGTTGATGGTGCTTTAGCATGGCTACTTGACAAATTGCATGACTAGTGAATAAGACAAATTCTCCCTTTAAAACAAGAGAATTTTATAGACGAAACGCGATCGCATCAATAAAAACCCACCCCAACGAGAGAAATTATTTATTTAATATATTACAAAGGGAGCGATCGCCCTCTTCCACTGTAGTGTTAGTTTTCAAATAATCCTGCACCAGAGTGCAACCATAATTCAGCACATCTAGATTAAGAATTCGCTGTAAATTCCACAGGATGAGCGTGTTGTCATCACCCCCTGAAACAAGCAAAGTTCCATCAGGGCTGATCGCAACCACCCTAATCGCTGCGGTATGCCCGGTGAGGGTTGTTACTTCCGTACCATCTAGCTTCCAAAGTTTGATGCTGGCATCAACACTGCCAGAAGCAACAATTTTTCCATCAGGAGTAAAGGCTATTCCCCAAATCCCAGCTTTATGACCTTTGAGTGTATTCAATAACTTACCGTCTAACGTCCACAACTTAACGGTGTTGTCGCCACTTCCAGTAGCTAGCATTTTACTATCTTGGCTAAAAACAACTCTCCATACTGCCGCCGAGTGTCCTACAAGGGTTCTAAACAAATTGCCGTCAAGCGTCCACAATTTAGCAGTAGTGTCACCGCTAGCTGAACCAACAAGCCGACTGTCTGGACTAAATACGACGTGCCAAACTTCCGCCTGATGTCCTTTGAGAACTTGCGGAGTCACGGTGCGATGGGCTACGCCCCGCCAGAGGCGATCGCGCCTAGATATCTGAACATTTTTGTCAACACCTGCCATTGCAATTGTTTGCCCGTCAGGACTCAATACCCCTGATGTCACTTTGCTGTGAAGATATTTGTAACTAGCAATTAAAGTGCCATCTCGCTTCTTGATTTTTACCGAATCATCGGAAGTGAAAAGCGCGATTAACTTGTCATCGCCACTGAATGAAACCTCGGAGACTTCGCCCTTGGATTCAGTGATAGTTTTGAGCAATTTGCCTTGACGACTCCAAAATTTCACCATATTTTCGTGGCTGGTTGTAGCGATAGTTGAACTGTCAGATGCGATCGCTATTGACCAAATCCCCGCCTTATGAGCAATGATAGACTTTTGAAATGGATTTTGGCTTTGCCAGAGTCTAACAACGTTTTCTGCACCTGCCGAAGCAATAAAGCTACCATCAGGACTACAAGTTACACCCCAAACTGATGCACTGTGCCCTCTAAGCGTCTTCAATTCTGTACCATCAATATTCCAAAGTTTAATCGTTTTGTCGAGACTGGCACTAGCAATAGTCTGACCATCGGGACTAAATGCTACTCCCGAAATTCCGGCATCATGCCCTTGCAGAGTTTTATCAAGGCGGTAGCTTCTACTTATGCTGTCTCGCCGCCAAAGTTTAACAGTTCTGTCTTCACTCGCTGAAGCAATAGTCTGTCCGTCAGGGCTGAAAGCTATTCCTACAACCCAAGCAGTGTGACCTTGGAGAGTTTGTAGAGTCTTGGCGTTTTGCCAGCCTGAATCATCTCGTTTCCAGAGTTTTACTGTCCTGTCTAGACTGGTGGCAGCAATAGTCTGGCCATCAGGACTAAAAGCGACTCCCCAAAACGCACCTTTAGAACCTTGGAATGTCTTGAGTAAAGTACCATCTAGCTTCCAGAGTTTCACTGTTGCGTCCCAACTAGCAGAGGCGAGGAATTGGCCATCAGGACTAAATGCTACTCCCCAGACTGAAGCAGTGTGACCTTTAAAAGTTTTGAGCAGAGTACCATCTAGCTTCCAGAGTTTAATAGTGCCATCTTCACCCACTGAAGCCAGTATTTGACCGTCAGAACTAAAATCTACTGCCCTAACTGCTCCCTTATGACCTTTGAGAGTTGCAACTTCCGTACCATCACGTCGCCAAAGCTTAACTGTATTGTCTATACTGGCTGAGGCAATTAAAGAACTATCAGGGCTAACATCTACCGCCATAACACTTGCCGTATGCCCAGAAAAACGATTGTATTCATCTGCTCCATAAACTGCTTGCCTGAGTGCGTTTTCAACTTGAGGCGCAAGATTTGAGTTAGTTATTCCTAGCTTATGCAGTCTGTCTTGGGCTTTGATTGCTTCTACAAGTGCATCCAATCTCCGTTGGGAAGCAAATAGTCCAGCAGAAGAAGATACAAGCGCTCTAATTTCGCTGCTCTTAGCTTGACTTTCGCTTTTTTTGCTTTGACGATACATGATGAAACTTCCCACCCCCAAAATGCTAGAGACGAGCAAGCCAATACACACTGCAACTAGCAAAAACCTTTGAAATTTAGCAGTTTTTTGCTCTTGTGCTAATCGTGCTTCTACCTCTTTCGCCCGTGCTGCCTCCAATGCTGTTTGCACTTCGCGCTGTTCGCATTCTTGACTTGCAGCTAAAAATTGATAATCCCAATCGCTTAAACTTTTGCCCTGTATCCAATTTTGAGTATCTTTGAGAGCCTGTCCTCGCAATAAACGCGATTCATCTTTATACCCTGATCCTACCCAAGCATTGAATGTCTGTGAATAAGGGCGGAGATTGTCTAATTGTTTTAACACCCACTCGGAATTGAAAACACTCCGATAGATGGGATTTTTAATTTTGAGATAACCGTTGTGTTTTTCTACTAAACCAGATAACAAAAGTTCTGTTTGTTCTCGACTATCATCAATCGGAACAGGAAGATGAGGCAAAGTGAAAAACTCTTCTCCCCTACTCGATGACATTTCCTTTTGGGAGAAGCCTCCACTACTAGACTGCTCCTCTGCTTGCAACACCTTCTGATAAATACCTAATAACCGCCCTGCTCGTTGGTCGTTGAATAATAGGCGATCTCTTATAGTACGTAGATGTTCTGGTTCATCTTGTGATTGCCAATTTTGAATAATATGCGTTTTCACTAATTGCTCAATCCAAAATGCTTCTGTACCTGGAATGAGGCTAATCATTCCTGTAGGATTTTCAGCAGCAAGTTGAATAACTAAGTTACAAAGTTTTTGTGTGAGAAACGGTTGTCCCTCTGTCCAATGAATAATTTCTTGCAGTATTGCTTGTGGTTGACTGACTACTCCCTTTACTCCTTGAAGTAGAGGAGTAGCTTCATAGAGTTGAAAGCCGTGTAACTCAATAGCTCTACCAAGATTAAAGGGTGTGCGGCCTTTATCAGCGATGAGGTCGGAAGGACTAGCTACACCAAATAGTGCAAATCCCAAACGATTAAAGTTTGAATTCTCTGGTCGCTGATTATAGCATTGACGAATCCAAGCAAAAAAGTCGTTAATTGGGAAACTTAAACTAAGAAGGCTATCAATCTCATCAATAAAGATGAAAATGCGTTCGGCTTTGGCGTTTGGCAGTAAAACTTCTTCAACAAAACAGTGTAGTTTTTGTACTGAGGAAATACCTTTTTGCGTCTCCCACCAACCTTTAAAATTGATTTGTCCTGCTAAATTTAAGCTGTAGAACAAGCTAATAATGATGCCTTTGTACCATTGTTCTGGTGTAGTATCCTCAATACCTAAGATGGTCATATCCAAATAAACACAGCTATAGCCTTCTTCTTTAAGACGATAACTGGTGCGCTGTAGTAAGGATGACTTACCCATCTGGCGAGAGTTGAAAACGTAACAAAAATCCCCAGCTTTCAGGCTAGTATAAAGTTTTTCGTCTGCGTCACGGATAACATACGTGGGATCGTCACTGCGGAGACTACCTCCTACTTGATATCTCATATTGAAGTGTAATTATCAAATACAGAGCTTACGTAAACAATAGCCGAAAATAAAGATTTTCAGGTAGAGGCAATGCCCTACGGGAAGACGCTTTGCGTCTACATGAATTGCCCCTACCTTTCGTGTATATCTTTGCCAGGTTAGGATTTTTTGACACTTTGATCAAGTGTCGCCATAAATGATAGTGATAGATGTGAGTTGGGAGGATATAAAAGCGTCTGGGATAACTCTACAAGACTCGTGTGTAAGCCATCACTTACTAGGATAGAAGAATACAAGAGAGGTTTTCCAAATTCAATCAAAAGGAAATTTGTTTTATTCTCTGCATAAATTAATTAAAATGGAATGAAAGATAATTAAGCTAATCGTGGAAGATAAGCACTCCACAAAACAAAAACTTTATAAGCCTCATTATGATTATGGGGTACGAGGTAATTAAGTATGATTCATCACATATCTATTTCTGTTAAAAACCCCCAGCACGTTGCCGAGGTTTTAGCTGAAGTCTTGAATGGCCAAGCTTTTCCCTTTTTCCCTCACCCAGGCAGCTATATGGTTTTTCCACTTGACGAATATGGAACAGGGATTGAAGTTTACCCTTTAAAAACTCAGCTAATGCCTGGTGAAGGAGATAACCAGTGTACATTTGCAGAAAATCCTACTTCTTCTGGGTTCACAGCTACTCATGCAGCAATTTCAGTTTCTTCTAGTCAAGAAAAAATTGAGTTAATTGGTAAACGTGAAGGTTGGAGAGTGTTAAGTTGTAACCGCGATTCTTTTTTTGATGTTATTGAGTTCTGGTTGGAAAACACAGTCATGATAGAACTACTCACACCGGAAATGTCGGCTCAATATTTGGCAGTAACGCAGCCAGAAAATTTGAAGAAAGCTTTTAATTTATAACTCTGCTACTGCTAATTTAACAAAACTATTAACTAATTTAAAATTGTTCGCGCAGCCTGTTTTAGAAATTGAAGAATACATTCTCTGTAGAGACGGCGATTTATCGGGTATCTTTAACGTATTAGTCTTTTAGACGCGATTTATCGCGTCTCTACATGAGAGATTTCTGGCTTATCCTAAACTCACAGCAAAACACTTTTTAAACAATCTCTAACATCTCAGTAATTTTTTGTATTTTTACTTGAGTGAATAGCTTTATTCAATTCTTGGAGCAAGTCTTCTTCCGCATCCCGCTCTTGCTTGAGTTCTCTAATCATTTCCTGACTAGAACCAATTAGCAAACCAGCAACTGCACCGACAAGGACGTATTTTTGCTCCAAATCTTGATACATTTGACTTGTGTAGGGACAAGGAAGTAAATTAGCAGCAATAAAACCAATTCCTGCGCCCAAAAATACCGTCACAAAGCCAGAGAAAGCGATCAGTTTAGCATTCATTTGCTTTGCTCCAATGCTTATAACTTTGCTAAATTACTAGAAGATACTCTACATTGTCTCCGCAGTTGCCAAAGTTGCTACTTAATCTTTACCTCTTGTAATAGTAGACAGAGTGGGGGGATGAGTGAGGTGAAAAGAATAATTCCCAATTCTTAACTTTTAACTCTCTATGTATGGCGGTTTGCGATCGCATGGATCATAGATAATTCGTAGGGTAGTATCTAAACTTCTCCTATAATTGCCGTTTCTCTATAAGACGCTAGGTTATACGCTAACGGTGGAATTGCTTACTATAGTTTCTTCTGGGGAATAGACCCTTCAACTCCCTCAACATACCAATCCATCGCCAATTGTCCTCGATCTTCCAACACCTTACCATTTGGTACTCGCACCATCCCTTTTTGGTCTTTCACTGGGCCATCAAAAGGATGTGCAGTACCCTGAATAAACTCATCGCGCTTCGCATTCACTAGTTGTTGCACCTCTAACGGAATCGCCTGATTCATCGGCGAAATATCCACCATTCCTTCACCAATGCCATCCCAAACGTTTTGAGGTTTCCAAGTATTACTCATTACAGCTAAGGCTTTATCTGTATAGAACTTGCCCCATTTGTTAATAACTGATGTCAGGTGGGTTTTTTGAGCAAACTTACCCATATCAATGTTGTAGCCAAAAGCATAAATGCCTTTTTCCTCAGCTAATTGGACAACAGCGCCAGAGTCGGTATGCTGGGTCAGTACATCTGCACCGGAATTGACCAAAGCAATAGCGGCTTCTCTTTCTTTAGCTGGATCGTACCAACTTTGTACCCAAAGTACCTTAACTTTTGCTTGGGGATTGGTTAGACGCATTCCTTGTGTAAATGCACCAATTCCCCGAATTACTTCTGGAATTGGGTATGCGCCAATAAAACCAACTACATTTGATTTTGTCATTTTGCCAGCAATCATGCCGGTTAAGTAACGCGGTTCTTCAAAACGTCCTAGATAAGTGCCGACATTGGCAGCACGTTTGTATCCTGCACAGTGTTCAAAAATAACATCACCAAATTCTTTAGCGGCTTTAATTGTTGGGTTCATATACCCATAGGAAGTGGTAAAAATCAACTTGTTACCATCTAATGCTAGTTGGCGAATTATCCTTTCAGCGTCAGCACCTTCATTGACATTTTCGACAAAGGTAGTTTTTACTTTATCGTTAAGATTGGCTTCCATATCTCTGCGACCTAAATCATGGGCATAAGTCCAACCAAAATTACCCACAGGCCCCACATAAACAAATCCCACCTTGAGAGGTTCATTTACCGCCACAGGCGATGCTGAGGGAGATACCTCACCCGGCAATTTGGAACTTTTGCCTTGAACACAACTCGTTAAAGCAAAACTAGATCCTGCTAAAGTGACATACTTTAGAAAATTCCGACGATCCATATTTTATTGATGGGTTTTAGTTGCTGAAAAATATTTCTCTGATTTCTAGTAACGACAGATACACTCTTGACTTAATTTTAGCTCTTGTTTTTTGCCGTTAACTTACTACCAAAAGAAATCAAATAATGGTTGATATTATACAAAAGCACAATACTTTTTAATAAAAATAAGGGAATGAGGTAGAAGCATTAATAACCAATGTCCAATGCCCAATTTTACTAATCTGGAGGTTTTTGATGAACTTATTTGAGCTTTTAGCTGGGGAAGATAATCATTTAGCCCTGGTTACACCTGGAGGGCGATCGCTAACTTATAAGCAATTGCGCGAGAATGTTGTTGGCTTAGTATCCCAACTCAACAGCTTTGGATTGACACGGGGAGAACGCATAGCCATTGCCATGACTAACGGTTCGCCAATGGCTATTACCTTTTTGGCTGCTGCCCTATGTGGCACTGCTGCACCCTTAAATCCCAAATACAAACAAGACGAATTTGCCTTTTACTACGAAGATACTCAAGCAAACGCACTGATTACCTTGTCTGATGAACCAGAAGCAGCTATGGCCGCCGTCACACCCAGTATGATGCTGATTAATGCCAAGGTAAACACTGACGGCACATTGAGCTTTGAATTAGTCAAAACAGGCTCAAAACCAAGAGAATCATCGAATCCCGCAGCCCCCAACGCCGACGATCTGGCGATGATTCTCCACACTAGCGGCACTACCAGCCGTCCGAAACGTGTGCCAATTCGTCATTGCAACTTAATCGCCTCAGCCAACAACATCATTGCTGCTTACTCACTCACAGCAGCTGATACTACACTTTGCTTAATGCCCCTGTTCCACGTTCACGGATTGGTGGGTTGTTTGCTGTCAACCCTAGCATCGGGCGGCACACTAATTTGTCCCAATGGTTTTAATGCCTTGGAGTTTTGGAAACTAGTAGATACCTACAAACCTACCTGGTACTCCGCAGCACCAACCATGCACCAGACAATTTTGGCCCGCGCTAGCCGCAACACAGAAATTGTCAAGGCTAACCCCTTTCGTTTCATTCGCTCTAGTAGCGCTTCCTTACCTCCAATTATCATTGAACAGTTGGAGGCAACTCTTAATGCTCCTGTGGTGGAATCTTACAGCATGACTGAAGCATCCCACTTAATGACTACCAACCCCCTACCGCCAAAAGTGCGAAAGCCAGGTAGTGTTGGTTATGGCTTTGGTGTGGATGTCGGCATTATGGACTCTGAAGGCAACCTATTATCTCAGGGAAGCTTGGGTGAGGTGGTGGTAAAAGCACCCAATGTCATTGATGGCTACGAAAACAACCCAGAAGCCAACGCCACAGCTTTTGTCAACGGTTGGTTCCGCACGGGAGATCAGGGTACTGTGGATGCAGACGGCTATCTCCGTTTGACTGGACGCATTAAAGAATTGATTAATCGGGGTGGGGAAAAAATTTCTCCCTTAGAAGTGGATGATGTTTTGCTTCGTCATCCCGCCGTCGCCGAAGCCTTAGCTTTTGCCGTCCCCCACAAATCTTTAGGTGAAGATATCCACGCTGCTGTTGTCCTCAAGGGAGAAGTTGGCGAAAAAGAACTTTTAGCTCACTGTTCAACTATGTTGGCAGACTTCAAAGTTCCGAAACAAATTCACATTTTGGAGCAACTACCTCGTGGTGCTACGGGGAAACTGCAACGGTTAGCTATGGCGAAATTGCTTAACATAAGCTAAATCAGCGATACACTAAGGAAAATTCCTTGAGGAAGCGTCAATGGCACGGTCAAACGGGGTTCAAACTGAAATGTCTGCACAGGAATTGCCTACAATCTCAGATGAAGATACAGTGACAGTTGAAGATTTGCCGGAACAAGTAGAGGATGTGCAGGATATTGACGACATCTTGAACTCACTCAAAACCTTGCTGAGTAGCCTAGAAAAGCTCCAAAAAGTCCGGCAGGAAGTGGGCGACATCAAACCGTTAATTGGACGGATGCTAGATGGCGAATTAGTTGCTGGTGAAGAACTTGAGCAACTCAAGGCAGGTGTGAGCAGTCTTTCTCGCCTTGTGCGGGCTTATAATGACCATCAAATAGCGTTGGCTAAAGCCCAACCTGCAAGAAATTTGCTAGATCAAGTCCTCAAAGAACGGAAAGCGAATTGATACAAGAAGCAATCGCATTTCCTAAAAAAATGCGATCGCACCCCTAATTACCCAAATGTCTAAACGCACATCGGCTTGTCGCGATCTAACGCTGTAAGTCGATGGTAAATTCAACTTGTGGCTAGACGTTGTTAAAGATTATTGATCATGAGCTTTAAAACAGTAGTCTTCTATGGTTCCTACAGGAGCGATCGCCAGGGTATCAAAGCTGCCAGATTCATAATTAATCAGCTTCAGCAAAGAAACCATGAGGTGATTTTTGTGGATGCAAAGGAGTATGACTTTGGCATTTTAGACCGGATGTATAAGGAGTATGATACAGGTCACGCTCCTGCAAAGATGGAAGAACTGGCAGAACATATCCGAACAGCAGACGGCTTTGTAGTTGTTGCGGGAGAGTATAACCATTCCATTCAGCCAGGGTTGAGCAACCTGATGGATCACTATTTAGAAGAATACTTTTTCCGTCCGGCTGGTATTGTTTCTTACTCAGCTGGTGGCTTTGGAGGAGTACGGGCAGCCATACAGTTACGTTCTTTTCTGTCAGAGATGGGAATGACTACGATTTCAAGTATTTTTGCTATTTCCAAAATTGGGGAATCTCTGGATGAAGCAGGTACTTCACAGGCGATCGCTTTGACGAAGAGAGTCGGTCAATTTTTGGATGAATTAGAATGGTACGAAGAAGCATTGCAACGACAAAGATTTGAAAAAGGAAACCCGTTCTAATCAAGTCGGGATAAGTATTGAACAACAGTTATGATTTTTTCATGACTAAATCTGTGGTTTCATTTGAAGGATATCGAATGTTGCAAGATATCTACTTATGATCATGAACGTTGCACCCGCCATTGTAGTACTAGGTCAAAATAGCGTGACAGTAGCACGCAAAATAATCAGCGTTCTACCAGGAGCGACGCTATACGGTCTAGCGGGTCGCACATCGGGAGTGGATGTCAGCTTTACTAACTTTGGCGACACGTTACGCGAGTTATTTGCTCAGGGAACGCCGCTAATTGGCATTTGTGCCGCCGGCATTTTAATTAGGACGCTAGCTCCCATACTCTCGGATAAACAACAGGAACCACCTGTGTTAGCTGTGGCTGAAGATGGTAGTGCTGTTGTCCCACTCTTGGGCGGGCTTGGTGGGGTAAACGATTTGGCCCGCCGTATTGCCGAAGCGCTTGATGTTAAACCTGCAATTACGACTACAGGCGATTTACGTTTGGGTACAACGCTGTTATCTCCTCCCCACGGATATCGTTTAGCAAACCCAGACGATGCTAAGAAATTTATTTCAGATGTGCTAGCTGGGGCAGAAGTCAGACTAGAAGGCATAGCGCCTTGGTTGAGCGATAGTAAATTACCCATAAATCCCAATGGAGATTTGACAATCCAAGTTACGGAACGTTTGGTAACTCCTACAGCCAACTGCCTTGTCTACCACCCAGCAACGATCGCGATCGCAATTAATGGCAGCATTGATGATGCAGTAGCTTTAGTACAGCAGCTACTAGTTGATACCAAACTAGAAAAAACATCAGTCGCCGGGATATTTACACCCATCGCTGCCGCAGCCGATCCCGCAATTCGTGCTGTAGCTAGCGCCTTGGGAGTACCTGCCCGCTTTTTTACCCCAAATCAGCTAGAAGGTCTGTTATCACAAGGTTATAGCCCCGTCCAAGCAGCTGCGATCGCAGCTACAGGCACATCCCCCTTATCTTCGTCATTAGCCGACGTTGCGATCGCTATTGCCCCTCAACCAATTGACCCCAACACCATCGGTCAACCACGTGGAAGGTTAGCGATTATTGGTACGGGGCCTGGTGGATCGCAATGGATGTCTCCCGAAGTCAAGGAGATACTCAAGTCGGCAACTGATCTAGTGGGTTATAAAACTTATTTAGATTTAATCGGTTCTCTGGCTGACGGCAAGCAACGGCATGAGTCTGACAACCGCGAAGAAGAAGCACGGGCAAAAATGGCCCTTGATTTGGCAGCATCTGGGCGATATGTCGCTGTGGTTTCATCTGGCGACCCTGGTATCTATGCAATGGCAACAGCAGTTTTTGAAGTGTGCGATCGCTATGCCAAACCTGAATGGGATAGTATCGACATTCATGTAGCACCAGGTATTTCAGCTATGCAGGCAGCAGCAGCAGCCATTGGTGCGCCCCTTGGACATGACTTCTGTGCTATATCCCTCTCTGATATTTTGAAGCCTTGGTCTGTCATCGAACAACGAATTGCTGCTGCTGCCGAAGCTGATTTCGTAATCGCTTTCTATAATCCTGTTTCCAAAGAGCGTACTTGGCAACTAGCAGAAGCAAGAAATATTTTGCTGCGACATAGAACACCGGATACCCCAGTAGTGTTGGCGCGGAATCTCGGCAGACCAGGACAGACGGTAAAAGCGATCGCACTTGACCAGTTAACACCAGCAAGCGCTGATATGCGAACAATTATTCTCGTTGGTTCCACAAAAACCCGAACCATCAAACGCAGCGATGGTAATCTCTGGGTTTATACGCCGCGCCGTTATACGGAAGAATAAGCATGATCGCTGTAAAAACAAGGTAAACTTCTCCTTTGTTGGGGTTAAATCCATTTTTCTCTGCGATCGCATAATAAAACCCCAGGGCTGGGAATTCATTCCTGGGGCTGTTATACCTGACCACCTTTACCTTTTTAATCTAAAAATCTTGTAAATATTGCACTTTCAAAAGACATATATCTCTGTCTTTTGTCCAAATATACTTTTGCAATTAAGCAAATTCGTGTTATTATAAATTCGTTTTTCATGAAAACAAAATAAGAATAAAAATCATTTTATACAATTAAAATTTAATCATTTCGAGTATTTGTGAAAAGATATAACTCCAGCAAATATGTCCATTAATCTAGCTGAAATATCTTGATTTTTTTTGGTCGATCATTAACAATAAAAGCATCATGATTCATACATGATTGTAGCCGAAAAAGTGACAGAAGCCCTTATTTAAGTCCGCTTTCGCGGACTTTTTTGTATCTATATATAACATAATTGATTGCTATCTTTATAGCCCAACACAGTTCATTTAAGGGCTACTCGCAAAAAATTTTGGTTTTTGAGACGCGATAAATCGCCCTCTCTACAAGTGTTTATTTCTAAATCACTATTAACAACCGATAAAAATTCAAATTTTTTGGAGATACTCAGGTGGTACACGATCCACTAACCAAACACCATTATCAGAACAATAGAAGATGTAACCTGCCTGATGCATTGCGGCAGCAGATATAGCAAAAACCACTGGTTTTCCATGTCTTGCACCAACAGTTTGTGCTGTTGCAATATCCTTGGATAAATGGACGTGATGCCGTGACATTTTGCAAAGCCCTGTTTCCATAATTGAATCCACAGATTTGTGTCCTGTGCCGTGATAAAGCTTATCTGGCGGAATAACAGGTTCTAACTGTAAATCGACTTCTACACTATGTCCTTGGTTAGCTCGAATCAGAGTACCTGTCGAATCAAAAGAAAAACGTTGTTTCTCGCTAGATTCTACTACTGCCTCTAATTCTTGACGGGTAATTGGAAACTTATTTTTGGCACAAGCGGTAATTAGTTCATCAACAGCAACCCAACCACCAGGAGCAAGTTTAATTCCAATTGCATCCGGTGTGTGTCGCAGATATTTGCTGAGATATTTGCTGATTTTGACGAGGCGAGAATCACTCATTTACTTGTGATTGATATACGTATACTACAGATATGTATTTATATATTACATTACGATTTTCATTGATGATTTTAAGCAATCCAAAAATAGGTAAGTATCAAGGTGATAACAGTTAACGGTAGCCCAAATCGCAAAT
This sequence comes from Nostoc sp. UCD121, assembly GCF_014222285.1. Classification (GTDB taxonomy): domain Bacteria; phylum Cyanobacteriota; class Cyanobacteriia; order Cyanobacteriales; family Nostocaceae; genus Nostoc. The sequence goes on along the minus strand of NZ_JACKZS010000026.1, from coordinate 12,292 downwards.
GTTCCCCAAAAGTGAGTCGATATCCCTGTTTGGCAACAGCCTCCGCCACAATCAAGTTTGCCACTGAACCCAGCAGGGTGAGATTTCCTGCCAGTGTTGAAGCCGCCGCTAGTAGTAGCCAAGTGCGGGTGTCAGGATGGGGAATTAGGTGATGTAGTAGCAGTACAGCCGGTACATTAGACACTAAATTTGATAGCAACGCTGTTATCCCCAAAATGCTCAAGGGATTGTCAACAAAACGAGAAAGCCATTCTAAGGAACCAAGTTTTTGCACACCCTCGGTAAGGATGAACAGTCCACAAAACATTAATAGCAAATCCCAATCTACCTTTTGTAAAATTCGTTCAGGCTTGAGGCGGCGCGTTACCAATAATAGTGCGGCAGCAATTAAGGTAACTTCAGCAGTAGGAATTCCGATTAAAAATGCTACTAGTAATCCGGTGGTAATCAATAGACTTTTAATTAACAGTGGCTTGAAGATGTGATAACGCGGGGGTTTTACTTTTAAGTAAGGACGAAGCGATCGCACCTCTGGATATAACCACCACAATAAACCTACCTGAATCGTCAAACAAATCAACGCAAGTGGTGTTAAGGCTTTCGCAAAGTCTAGATAATTAATGCCAGAGAAGGAACCGATCAAGATATTTTGGGGATTACCGCTCAAGGTGGCAACAGAACCGAGATTGGTTGCACCTGCTAGCGCCAGCAAATAGGGAATAGGTTTAAGCTTGAGCAATTGGGTAATACCAACTACTAAAGGTGTCAAAATTAGAGCAATAGTATCATTGAGGAAAAGTGCTGAGAGGATGCCACTACCAAAAGTTAACACCACCAGTAACCCAAATGGGCTGTGGATGCGGCGGATTGTATAATCAAGGGCAAACTGAAAAAAACCAGAGGCAGCGAGATTGGCACTGATTATCATCATGCCAAATAGAAAAATTAGTGTTTTGTAGTCGATCGCACCCCACGCCGCAGGCAAATCTAGTACTCCCAATGCCATTAAGAAGGCAGCACCAACAATAGCGATCGTCGCCCGATTCATCCGCAGTCCGGGCAAGTATCCTAATCCTAGCCCGATGTAAGTGATAATAATCACGAGATATCGCAAAACTATCATTGCTCATTCCCTAAACGTAGCAAGCCCCGATTTAGAGCTTACCGGATAGGCTGTAGATTTAGTTTCGGGCATGAAAAACCAGAAGAAAATTAAGGCAAGAGTTGCGATCGCAGCCATAGATCCTGAATATCTGCTAAAAATACATTTAACCAATCAAGTGCTTTCACGCTTCGTTGATGCGTTACCGAAGGAGTGCGAAGTGTAGGAGTATGTCACTTAAGATGTATGCCCTTAGCACGTAGTATCATCATCAATAGTTGAGAATAAGCGATCGCGATCGCTCACCAAGACTTAAAACCACTTTTCTTTGTCCAGGTGTTTAGTTACTTACGCCGAACCTCTTCTAGAAAAGCAACTTGGTGTGACACATCGCTTAACGTTTGGAACGCCTGGCAAATAAGATATGTTAGATTTATTTATCTCTACTTACTTAATTTTTGTAAAACCAGATACATTAAATGGTAGTTTAGTAGCAAAGGAATCGAAGAGCATGGCCATTAGTAGCCCTGAAGTCATCCGTCATATTTTGATCGGGCTGGGATATTTAGCCCCTGAGATTGATCCGAAGCCGGATCTCACTAAATTCGCTCCCTGGAAGCGCAATAACAACTCATTGACAGACGATCTTACTGAAGAAGCGATTAAAAAGTTTCAGAAGCAGTACTCAAAAAAACTTGTGGTAAATGGTAACGCTGATGCTGAGACTCGAACTGTAATGGAAGAGACAGTCAAAGGGCTTCAAAATAGATTGAAGTTTCACGGTTTTGCAACCCCTGCCGAAATTCCTCCAGACAAGCCTTTTTATGGGCCAGCCACTTATACAGCAGTCAAGAAATTTCAGAAATCTCAGGGTTTAACTGAAAATGGCATTGCCACTTTTGAACAGCGTCAAATTCTACAGCAGCCTAACCTAACAGATAAGCCTCCAACCCCGCCACAATCACAACTCAAGCTGATAGATTTGTGCTTCCAGTTCAAAAAGAATCCTCAAAATCCTTCTTACATCGCAGCGTTAAATAACTTACAACAAAACCTACCCAAGGACGTTTTACATAAAGTTACCAACAAATGGAGAGGGACAAACGACCAAAATCCTGAGATTATCAAGCTGACGAATTTGTTCATTTATTATGACGACAACAATCAAAACCATCGTGATGCACTAAATCACTTACAAAGTCAGATTACCCCAGCTATCTCTCAAGCATTTTTAAGTCTCTGGAATAAAAAGTAAACAAAGCGATCGCTCTTGGAGAACTTCCAAAGCCTCTAGTAGCCTTGGTGGTGAGACTAAGAGGTTGTTTGAAAAGTGTTTTGCTGTGACTTTAGGCACTTTGAGATCCCCCCTAACCCACCTTTTTTAGGGAAGATTTAGGAGAATCTAGAACTTTTGATACCGACAAAATGACTTTTCAAACATCCTCTCAAATGGATGTGGATATTTGCGATCGCAGTTCTAAAAACGAAACTGGCTGAGAATTACAGCGATTTTCAGCTAAATAGACTATACATTAGGGGGCGCAAGGCTTTTGCCGCGATCACGCCCTAGATTTAGACGCTGTTAATGCCTAGAGACAACATTTATTTTCGTTAAACAGTCGATAATGTAAATAAATGTAAAAAATTCTCAGGCAGGATAAAAGCATCTATGCGTGTAATTTTAATGACTGGTAAAGGCGGCGTGGGCAAAACTTCCGTCGCTGCTGCAACTGGGCTCCGTTGTGCAGAACTAGGCTATCAGACATTGGTTTTAAGTACAGATCCGGCTCATTCCCTAGCTGATAGTTTTGACATAGAACTAGGACACGCACCCCAAAAAATTCGTCCAAATCTATGGGGTGCAGAACTAGATGCGCTGCAAGAACTAGAGGGAAACTGGGGTGCTGTAAAGCGTTACATTACCCAAGTTTTACAGGCGAGGGGTTTAGACGGCGTACAGGCGGAAGAATTGGCGATTTTACCCGGCATGGATGAGATTTTTGGCTTGGTAAGGATGAAACGCCATTATGATGAAGGTGAGTTTGATGTATTAATTATCGACTCAGCCCCTACTGGCACTGCACTACGCTTGCTGAGTCTACCTGAAGTCGGTGGTTGGTATATGCGCCGTTTTTACAAACCATTTCAAAATATCTCGGTAGCACTTCGCCCTCTGGTTGAACCATTTTTTAGACCAATTGCTGGTTTTTCGCTACCCGATAAAGAGGTAATGGATGCACCTTATGAGTTTTATGAACAAATTGAAGCTCTAGAAAAAGTATTAACAGACAATACCCAAACTTCTGTACGTCTAGTCACCAACCCTGAAAAGATGGTGATTAAAGAGTCTCTGCGTGCCCATGCTTATCTAAGTTTGTATAATGTTGCAACAGATTTAGTAGTGGCTAATCGGATTATTCCAAGCGTTGTCCAAGATCCCTTTTTCCAACGTTGGAAGGAAAATCAGGAACAATATCGCCAGGAAATTCATGATAATTTCCACCCTCTACCTGTGAAAGAAGTTCCCCTATTTTCTGAAGAAATGTGTGGATTAGCTGCATTGGAACGCCTCAAGGAAACTCTTTATAAAGATGAAGATCCGACTCAGGTTTATTACAAAGAAACTACTCTTAGAGTCGTGCAAGACGAAAACCAATACAGCTTAGAAATTTATCTACCTGGTATTCCTAAAGACCAAGTTCAACTAAGTAAAACCGGAGACGAATTAAATATTACTATTGGCAACCATCGTCGTAACTTAGTTTTGCCACAAGCCTTAGCAGCGCTACAACCAGGAGGGGCAAAGATGGAAGATGACTATCTAAAAATCCGCTTTGCTGACAACACCAGAGTTTAATTTTGTTGAATGTTTCTCTGTCAACAACAAGTTATAACTAACAAGCAATAACTCTATCTTAATAGCTAGTACAGACGCAATTTTAGCGTCTGTTTTTATGATTTTTTGATGAATTTTTATATAAGGCAAATAAATATTTTCACTAGTAATTAGACCGTAGTTTTACTGAAGACAAATTGATGAAATAAATTTCACAATGTTGTTAGAATTAATAATTTCATTTTGCAAACTACTAATTTATTTTTCTATAAGCGATGACCTCCCATCCTGAACCAAATTTGCCTTTATATAGCCAGGAAGAAAGTTTACTACGCCGGATTACAAACCGTATCCGCCGAAGCTTAGAGTTAGAAGAAATTATCACAGTCACAACGGCAGAGGTGCGATCGCTACTAAAAACTGACCGAGTGATGATTTACAAATTTCATGCCGATGGTAGTGGTCAGGTCATTGCTGAGTCAATTTACAATAATCGTTTACCGTCATTACTGGGGCTGAATTTCCCCGCAGACGATATTCCACTCAGCGCCCGTGAGCTATTTATAAAATTACGAGTGCGTTCTGTTGTGAATGTTGATACTCAAGAAATTGGTCAAATTCACTTACGCGACTTGGATAATGGAGAAACTGTCTCAGAGCAGATCCGTTACCGCTCTGTAGACTCCTGCCATATTGAATATTTGACGGCAATGGGGGTAAAATCCTCTGTGGTAGCGCCTATTCTCTATCAAGATCAACTTTGGGGGCTACTGGTTTCTCATAATTCTGAAGCGCGTTTGATTTCAGAATATGAGCTAGAAGCAGTGCAAATGGTGGTAGAGCAACTCTCTGTAGCGATCGCTCAAAGTACTCTGCTCACTCAAGTCCGCAAAACAGCCGAACAAGAAACTATCATTAACCGCATTGCTACTCTGCTGCATTCACTACCGACCATTGTATTACAACCAGCTTTAGAAGCGGCTGTTACTGCCTTTAATGGTGTTGGTGGCAGGCTTTGCATTAGAAATGAAGCTTTTGATTTTAACAATGGCAACATGACCAGCTTAACAGAATGCTTAATACCAGGAAATACTTGTATCAAGCTTTTTATCTGTGGACAGCAACCTGTGATGCCAGAACAAACTATATATCCACTAATAGAGCAGTATGGTATCTGGCAAGAACACTATAAGTCTGGCAACTACGATGTTTGGGCAATTTCAGATATATATAATAGTCCTGAGTTGCGAAGTTTACAAATTGCTTTTCAACCAACTAAAATTCGCGGTATATTGACAATCCCACTCCAGTATCGTCAGCAATTGCTGGGCTACTTAAGCATTTTCCGCAATGAAGTAGATACAGAGACTCTATGGGCAGGACAGTATGGCAGCGATCAAAGGCAACTGTACCCCCGGCGATCGTTTGAGGTTTGGCGCGAATCTAAAAAAGCACAAGCTCAAAAATGGACGAATGAAGAGATTGAACTGGCTAGAAATCTAGGTAAACACTTTGCTTCAGCAATTCAGCAATATGAATTACAGCAACAAGTACAAGTCTTCAATGAAAATTTAGAAAAACAAGTTAAAAGACGCACAGTTGAGTTAAAACGATCATCGGAACAAGAACAAGCTGTGTTTAAGGTTATTGCCGAGATTCGAGAATCTCTGGACACAAATACCATTTTTCAAACCACTACTAAAGAGGTTTGTCAATTAATCAAAGCCGATCGCGTTTCTGTTTATCGTTTCGATTCTAATTGGGGTGGTGAATTTGTCGGAGATTTCGAGGCTGCTAGTCCATATTGGTCGAATGAGTCAGAACTAGGTATTAATACAGTATGGAATGACACCTACTTACAAGATACGGAGGGAGGACGCTACCGCAAGAATGAAACATTTGCAGTCGATGACATCTACAAGATGGGATTTGCTAAGTGTCATATCGACAATCTAGAGCAGTTTCAAATTCACGCTTTTGTGCTTGCTCCGATCTTTGTTGGGCAAAAACTTTGGGGTTTGCTAGCAACTTATCAACACACCGGCCCCCGACAATGGAAAGCCTCTGAAGTTAATTTTCTCAGCCAGATTGCGGCCCAAATGGGTGTAGCACTCCAGCAAGCTGAATTACTCACTCAGACACGACAACAGACGTTAAATTTACAACAAGCAGCAGAACAACAACGGGTATTGTTTGAAGTTGTCGCCAAAGTTAGAGAATCTCTCGATCTAGATGCGATTTTTCAGACAACCACCCAAGAAATATGTAAATCACTCCAAGCAGATCGAGTTGCAGTCTTTCAATTTCAGGCTGATTGGAGTGGTGAATATATTGCCGAGTTTGTGAGCGATCGCTGGGTAAAACTAGTAGGTTATGATACTAAGACAGTTTGGCAAGATAGCTATTTGCAAGAAACCCAAGGTGGTCGATATCGTCACAATGAAACCTTTTCAGTGGATGATATTTATCAAGCTGGACATTCTCAATGCCATATTTCAGTTCTAGAGCAAATTCAAGCAAGGGCTTATGCGATCGCACCTATATTTATCGGGCAGCAGCTATGGGGCTTGTTAGCAGCTTATCAGAACTCTGCACCCCGCCATTGGGAACCCTCGGAAATTAAGTTTATCACTCAAATTGCCAATCAGCTTGGGGTTGCACTCAAACAAGCCCAATTACATAATCAAACCAAAGAGCAGACAGAAAAGCTGACTCAAGCTCTGCATGATTTAAAGCAAACTCAAACCCAACTGATCCAAACTGAGAAAATGTCCTCATTAGGTCAACTGGTAGCTGGTGTTGCTCACGAAATTAATAACCCCGTCAACTTCATTTATGGCAACATCAATCATGTCAACAATTACGCCCAAGATTTACTGAGTATACTAGACCTCTATTTACAAAATACACCTAATCCTAGCCCTGAGATTCGCGATCGCACCTTCGAGATCGACTTAGAATTTCTCATCGAAGATTTGCCGAAAACTCTATCTTCCATGAAAATTGGGGTTGATCGCATCCGTCAGATTGTCTTGGGTTTACGGAATTTCTCTCGCCTTGATGAGGCAGAAATGAAGCCGGTTGATATTCACGAGGGGATTGATAGCACTTTGCTAATTTTGCAACATCGTTTGAAAGCAAAACCAGAAAGTCCGGGTATTACATTAGTCAAAGAATACAGCGAGCTTCCCTTAGTAGAATGCTATGCCGGGCCACTGAATCAAGTATTTATGAATATTTTAAGTAATGCGATCGATGCTCTTGAAGATTACAGAGAATCTCCATCAACACTTCATAACAGTCAAATTACCATTCGTACTGCTCTTGGAGAGCTTGAAGGCAATATCAAGAGCGTAGTAATTCGCATTACAGATAATGGCTCAGGAATACCCGAAGCTCTGAAAGCAAGAATCTGCGACCCATTTTTCACTACTAAACCAGTGGGAAAAGGCACTGGTTTGGGGTTATCAATAAGTTATCAAATTGTCGTAGATAAACACGGTGGTGTGTTGAAATGTGATTCTGAGCCAGGGTTAGGTACAGAATTTTGGATTGAAATTCCGGTGAGCCAAATTACCAAATCTTAGAGAAAATTAACTTCCACAGTAAAGCTTAAAGCAGCAGAAGAAATCATTCTTTGATGAGAAATACATCAGCATTGTAGGGGCAATTCATCAATTGACCCTACCGCGTGTAGTTTTGCGTAAGTCCGAAAAGAGCAACTTTTAACTAATTCGGCGGAATTCCCCACCCTCAGTCTAAGTTTAGGCACTCCCCCGTGATTACAGAAGCCCCAACTTCAACCGTACTCGGTAAATTGGGGTAGTTCACTTGATTACTCCTGAAAGTGGGTGCAATATTGTTAAATGAAAGCTATGCCTAGTTTCAGCTTTCAAATACCGTTCTTGCAAGGGTTGCCACTGCTGCCACGACTGATAACGATTTTCAGTTAACAAACTAGCAAGGGTAGGCAACTCAGTCTTAATTTCTGATTTAAATACCTTTTCAAGCCAGTCAGTTAAGACTGCACTATCTTGCATCGTACCCAAAATTTCTTGGATATTTTTCACTTCTGTCATATAAGCTCCGTAAGACTCACCATATAAGTCTGTAAATAACTCCATCTGGTAGCGTATACGTTTAGCTTCTTTTCGCAAACTATGCAGAATTTCGCCTTGTGTTGTTAATTGTTTTTCTATCTTTTCTGGTTCCCAATTCTTCTGGATTTGTATCTCTGCTTCCACAAGTTGAGTACCAACTAGCCAACCTGGATGTAATAAGAAATTACTCACTTCTGGCAGAAGTAAATCTGGTAGTACTTGTTGGATAGTAATAGATGCTAATGGTTGATAAGTTGGTTTGTCTAACCACTTATCTAATGCCTCTTTTAAAGATTTATAAGATTCATCTTTTAACGTTTTCTGTACACTTAATGCTACATCTTCACGTTGTTTAGCTAAAGCGTTGAAAGCTGTTTGTAAAGATTCTTGTTCTTTGTGGGGTAAGTTTGGTTTGTAATTGTTTTCCAAACTTTCTTTGAGTACGTCTAAATCTCGCAGATTACCAAGACGACGGGCTATTTTACCAATATTTTTATCGCTGATTGGTTTTGGTACATCTATTGCTAGTCCAAACCTAGTTACAGCCGTGCGTAAACGACGCATTCCTACTCGCATTTGATGAAGCGCTTCCGGATCTTCATCTTTCTTTACTGATTTTTCCCACTTCAAGGTTTTCTTAAAGTGTTTTTGAATCGCTTGGTAGGCGTAGTCCCCTAGAGTTTTTACCGTGGTTTGTGTGGCTAATTTCATAATTGAGCTTAATTACTACCTCATGAGGTTATTGCATAATAACATTAGTTAAAAATTTATATCTAGTTTCAATATATTTTTTATTCAATGAAGTTGTTCCGCTCTTTATTACTATTGATAGTATGCAACTATCAATAGTAATATACACTATCTACCAAAGGTCTAAAAAGCCGATTCACCTTTGCGATTTAATATGTACGATAGCTGATAATATTTAATATTTTTTATATAAATAATTTATTATGTTAGCATGATTAACCTTTTTCCAATCATCAGGATGATTTAGAATGCCAAACTCACATTTACTGAATCAAGTTATCTTGACTTTTATAGATAATTTTAAAGAACATAGAGAAGATTTGTCAGCATTGCTGCTAACACATCAGAAGTATTTATGGTTAGGGTCAGATGAAACTTCAACTATTGAGCGTCTGTCTTTAGTTGATACTGATAAATTTACAGACCATCAACAATTTCGGGTAGCAGAATTTATCAATCTACCTGCACCAGAAAATGAAGAAATAGACATAGAGGGACTTACTTACACTGATGATTATCTATGGTTTGTTGGTTCTCATAGCTACAAACGTAAAAAGCCTAAACCTGATAAGACGGATGCACAAAACTTGAAACGGCTAGCAAAAATTGAATCAGAACCTAATCGTTACGTCTTAGGACGGATTCCTTTAATAGACGGTAGCTTATTCTCATCTTGTCCACATCCCCAAAATCCAGATGTGCAGTTGAATGCCGCAAAAGTAGAGGTAACGGAACAGGGTAATTTGCTGATGACAGCTTTGGCAGATGATCCTCATTTAGGCTTGTTTATTAAGGCATCAATTCCAGGAAAAGATAATGGCTTTGATATTGAAGGAATAGGCGTTTATCAAAATCGGATTTTTTTGGGTTTGCGTGGCCCTGTCTTACGGGGTTGGGCTATGGTGCTAGAAATTGAGTTAGAAGATTCTAGTGCTGGAATTTTAAAACTACGGCAAATTGGGGAAGCAAAGGAATTATATAAAAAGCATTTTGTCTGGTTGAATGGTTTGGGAATTCGGGATTTATGTGTAGATGGGAAAGATTTGTTGATTTTAGCGGGCCCAACGATGGATTTAGATGGGCCCGTACAAATTTATCGTTGGGTAAATGGTGTGAATCTGCGAGAAAATGTCTTTAGCAATCCAGATTTTGTCCAGGATATTCCATTTGGAAATCGGGAAGATCATGCTGAGGGAATGACGCTGTTTCAGGATGTGGCTGGTATACCTTCACTATTGGTAGTTTATGACTCTCCAGCAAAAAGTAGGCTGGTGGGTGATGGTGCTGTAATAGCGGATGTGTTTAAGATGGAATGAAGATGAATTTTGGTTTTTGGATTGTTAAAGATTAGTGGAGATAGCTTGTACGGGACAAGTGGGGATACATTGTTCGCAGACGATACAACGCGATCGCGTGAATGTCAGTTTGTATGTCTCTGGGTGGAGAGTGAGAGCTTCGGTAGGACAAACCCCAGTACACAAGCCACAATGGACACAGACATCCTCGTCGATCGCAATTTCGCCTAAAGTATAAGAAACGTTAACATGGCGCGATCGCATCCACTCAATGGCAGCATCTAGTTGATCGATATCTCCCGCTAGTTCCACTACTAGTTTACCAATTTGATTTGGGGCAACTTGGGCACGGATAATATTAGCAGCGACGTTAAATTCTTTGGCCAGTACATAAGTGACTGGCATTTGCACGGCGCGTTTCGGGAAGGTTAGTGTTACTCGTTTTTTCACAGGTTTAGCAGAGGGTTTTTTCTGTTGTAGCGTATTGGAAGTTTTATGGCTCGAAAGATTTAGACGATGTAGGGAGTAGGGAATGATGTGGTTTAATTATTTAAAAAGCACTATATTTTTTTTTCCAATTTAAGTTTATTAGTTGTTATTTGTTGTATCCATTTTAACTTGGAAAGCTTTTAACATGAAAATATTAGTTGTAGAAGATGACGAGTTAAATGCATATACACTGACCAACCTTTTGACCAACCAAAACTATGCGGTTGAAGTTGCCACTGATGGCGATGCTGCTTGGGATTTTATTCAAGCTTACGATTATGATTTGATTCTCCTGGATGTAGTTTTGCCCAAGCTGGATGGCATTAGTCTTTGTCGTAAAATCCGGTCTAATGGTCTGCAAATGCCGATATTGTTGATGACAGGTCGCGATAGTAGTCATGAGAAAGCGATCGGCTTAGATGCAGGTGCAGACGATTATTTAGTTAAACCTTTTGATATAGAAGAGTTAGTTGCTCGTGTGAGAGCGCTGTTGCGTCGCCCAGCCGTAACCTCGCAACCTGTTCTGGTGTCTGGGAAATTGCGGCTAGACCCTAGTAGCTGTGAAGCGATTTATGCTGGAAATCTGCTCCCGCTTACCCCAAAAGAGTTTGCTCTGTTAGAACTATTCTTGCGAAATAGTCGTCGGGTGTTTAGTTGTGGCATGATTTTAGAACATCTTTGGTCTTATGAAGATACTCCCCAAGAAGAAGCTGTTCGCACTCATATCAAAGGGTTACGACACAAACTTAAAGCTGTAGGAGCGCCCGGTGATTTGGTTGAAACAGTTTATGGTATTGGCTATCGTCTGAAACCTCTGGAAGAGGATAAGCAGAGGGGCAGAGGGGCAGAGGAACAGGGGAGCAGTGGGGAAGTAGATAGGGTAAAATCGCCAGTCTCTAATCTCAAATCACAGCAGCAAGCGCTAATGGCAGTTGCAGAAATTTGGCAACGATTTCAAGGGCGGGTGGAGCAGCAGGTGAGGGTGCTAGAGCAAGCGATCGCAACTTTAAATCAAAATAATAGTTTAAATCCCGAATTACTCTCCCTTGCAGCCAAAGAAGCTCATACTTTGGCAGGATCTTTAGGAACTTTTGGCTTACCTCTTGGCTCAAAATTGGCCCGCAATATCGAACTGCTGCTGAGTTCTGGTCAAATCTTGAGTAAATCTGAGATTGGCAACCTCCAAAGTTGGGTAAATTTATTGCGTCGAGAAATAGAGGGAAACGATGCAGGGGCAATATCTGTATCACCAATTCCGCAAGTAGAAACAATGACGCAACCACTGCAAAATCATTCCGATGCAGAAACTAAAATATTGGTTGTGGATGACGATCCGCAAATTCAGGCATTGTTGCAAACCTTACTTAGCCCTTGGGGACTCAGAGCGATCGCTCTTGAAAATCCGCTTCAGTTTTGGGAAACTTTAGAAGCAGTTGCCCCAGATATGCTGATTTTAGATGTGGAATTGCCTTATATCAATGGGATAGAGCTTTGTCGATTGGTACGCAACGATTCACACTGGAGTGAGTTACCCATCTTATTCCTCACTGTTCATAGCGATGCCGAGATGGTAAATCAGGTGTTTAGCGTTGGTGCTGATGACTTTGTAAGCAAGCCCATTGTCGGGCCAGAACTTGTAACTAGGATCGTCAATCGCTTAGAACGAATGAAATTACGGCAGCGTGTGACGCAGGGAGGTAGAAGAGCAGGGGAGCAGAGG
>NZ_JACKZS010000267.1 GCF_014222285.1 Nostoc sp. UCD121 | reverse complement strand
AAAACAAATTGAAATTTTATTACTAAAGATAGATTAAATAACTATTTCTATTGATAGATAGAAAATTAGATGATTTAGCTATTTAATTTTAAGCATAAACATGAATATATCTCAGATAAAGTTTGCGGAAACAGTACTGGAGAACATAAGCTATGTCATACGTAAATCGGACAGGTAATGACGTTATTTCTACTGAGCCTGTGGTAGCAGGGCGAGTAGCCGAGTATCACGACCTTGTTCGCTGGGGACCGATTATTTCGGGCTTACTAGTATCTTTAGCTACTCAACTAATTTTAAGTGCTATAATTGGTGCGGTTGCAGCAGGCACAGTTGAAGGTTCAGGTGCGCCCAGATCAATTGCTCCTAACGCTGCGGGTAATGCGGGACTTTGGTCAACTATCGCTTTGTTAATATCCTTATTTACTGGTGGTTGGGTTACAGCCCGTGCTTGTGGACCAATGAACCGTAATACCGCTCTTCTTAATGGTGCAATTCTTTGGGCAACGACTTTGGCAGTTAGCTCATGGTTGTTAGCAAGTGGAGTATCTGGGGCTTTTGGTGTTGCTGCTTCTAACGCTGGGGAAGTCATAAACCAGGTACAACAGCAAGGCGGTGTTAATGTACCACAAGCAAACATAAGTGCCCAACAAGCTCGTGATGCAGCAGCTAATTTACGTTCGGGATTATGGTGGTTTGTGTTTGGTTCTTTGTTGGGTTTAATAGCTTCAATGATTGGAGCCGTAACTGGCGCTCGTAATCCTCGTACTAACAATTACAATGCATAAATAATTGTTTGAAAAATCAAATGTTATTTATTTTTAAATAAAAACACCTTGAAAAAGGTGTTTTTTGTTTATTCTTTAAGGTTCGCGTTCTAGCGTCCGATTAATTCTTATATAGTAAAATTACTCTTTACTAGTACAGCGCGGCGTAAATAAACCAACCATTCGAAATCAACACAACTCTTATGCTGTATTCATTTTGACTTTTGACTTCCGCCTTGCGGTACTAGTACCTCTAGTTATATATCAAAAGTTAAGTATTAGTATCGAATGTTTCTTTCTAAAGAGTCATGAATGTAGAATCTTACATTAGCTAATTTAAAAAAGTCGATGAATTGATCAAAGAGAAAACCTAGACTGGGTTTTCACTTGCTAAAAAGGTAAAAATTTAGTTACTTACAAGGCCTACTATCATGGCAGAGACAAGCAAACGTGGTTTTGCATCGATGGATGATGACAAGCAGCGCGAAATAGCAAGTAAGGGCGGACAAGCTGCCCACGAGAAGGGTACTGCTCACGAATTTACATCTGAAGAAGCTCGTGAGGCTGGACACAAAGGTGGTGAAGCTGTAAGTCAGGATAGAGAACACATGGCTGAAATCGGTCGTGAGGGAGGTAAGAGTTCTCACAGCGGCGGTCGGAATCAAGATAGCGATAGTGAAGAAAAGGGTACTCAAGGAGGTACACCAGAACAACACGCTGAGGCAGGGCGGCAGAGTCACAAAAATCAATAAATAGACTCATCGTCGAGTATCTAATAGATTCTCGCTTTCAGATTTGACTTTAGGAAAAATTGTCAACATATCTTATCTGTAAATATCGCGCTTCTAAGAAACATTTCTATTCTTTAAAAGCGCGATATTTTGTTGTATAGTTATTTTTTCTAAATAAATAAATAAATGCAACGAAAATTTTATTACCGCAGATCACCATTTCAGATATGAACCTTCAACGCCCTCTTCACGGCGGATTTTACCATCTTTTTCAAACCAGGCTATTATTTGCTGTGCTGTCAAATCTTCAATAGCAATACCGTATTCTTGGGCAATATGCTTCAACAGCTTAAGTGATGAAATCGTCAATCTTGTTAAAAACTTTTCTGGGGAAGACAACAACGCCGCATCTACTTTTGCTGACTCTTCCAGAGTTAAAAATTGTGCTGATGGTTGCTGTGTTGGTACATCCATAAACGCTATCTCAAATTTAGTTGATTATTAAAGAGGGGGTAGTAGTTTTCACAAATGACTAATGACGAACTTGTACTAAATAGCCACAACGATGTTCGCCATCGATAATCCAGTGGGTGCGCTCTACGGTACAATCTGGCAATACGGCTGCAAACATTTCTAATTCGTGACCACAGATACTAGGAAAAGACTCGGCAACGTTAGAAATGGCGCAGTTATGCTCCATTAAGATAAAGCGATCGCACTCAAAGGAGTCATTCACATCAACAGCGTGATACTCCGCCATGAAGCCTTCCGCTTTTCTCAACTCTACTAAGTTGGCTACACGTTCTCGCAGTGAACCGTTACCGACGCGATCGCGGTATTCTTTAGCTTTGCGCTGCCATTGTTTCTCTAAAATCGATTTAAATTGGTCGTGTCCTACCGTTTCGGCTAAGGTGTCTAGCAGCGAAACCGCAAAATTTCCGCTTGCATCACCAAAGCGATCGCTCATTGTTCGATGCAAGCGATCGCGTCCTTGACGACTCAATTCATAAAGATGCTGCGGACGCCCCATCCCCGCCGCCTGCACTGATGTCGAATACAAAACTAGCTCCTCCGTCTCCAAATCTTTGAGATGGCGACGGATCGCTTGGGGGGTAACGTCTAAAACTTCAGCTAGCTCCAAAGCCGTTGCTTTTTCGTGTTTGTGCAGATACTCAAGGATATCTTGCTTGGTTGAGGACTGGTGGGTAGTCGCCATCTTCATGTGGTGCGAGACGTTCAGCGAACGCCCCAAAAATTTATTTGAAAATTTGACTTTGACAACATTGTTGTTGTTAATTTAGCGTAAAATGAAGATAGATTAAACAACATAGCTGTTGTTTTACTCTCCACCACTATTCTAGCAGCCGTGTAACCATTCCGTAACGGTAGATGGGAATCGGCTAAAGAAACCCCGTCTCCCATCCTTATAGAGAGATTCCAGTTCCGAACACGAGAGATTATTACTGATGAGTGCCACTGTCAAAACCTTAGTCAACCAACCCTACAAGTACGGCTTTGTCACAGACATTGAGTCCGACACCATACCGCGTGGACTAGACGAGGACGTTATCCGCTTGATCTCCTCTAAGAAGAACGAGCCACAGTTCATGCTGGACTTTCGCCTCAGAGCTTATCGCCAGTGGCAAAAAATGACGGAACCAACTTGGCCAAATGTCAAGTATCCGCCAATAAATTATCAGGATATCATTTACTATTCAGCGCCGAAACGTAAGAAAGAAAAACTAAACAGCTTGGACGAAGTTGATCCAACCCTTTTAGAAACTTTTGAGAAGTTAGGCATTTCTCTATCTGAACAGAAGCGGCTGGCAAATGTCGCCGTTGATGCAATTTTCGATAGCGTTTCTGTCGCCACTACATTTAAAGAAAAGCTAGCGGAAGATGGCGTTATTTTCTGTTCATTTTCGGAAGCGTTGCAAGAACACCCAGAATTGATCAAAAAATACTTGGGTAGCGTTGTTCCCATCGCTGACAATTATTTTGCCGCCTTGAACGCCGCCGTATTTAGCGATGGTTCTTTTGTCTATATTCCTAAAGGCGTAAAATGCCCAATGGAACTATCTACCTACTTCCGCATCAACTCTGGTGATACGGGACAATTTGAGCGGACTTTGATTGTCGCCGAAGAAGGTAGTTATGTTTCTTACCTCGAAGGTTGCACTGCACCGATGTATGACAGCAACCAGCTGCACGCCGCCGTTGTGGAACTCGTCGCTCTGGACAACGCCGAAATTAAATACTCCACCGTCCAAAACTGGTACGCTGGAGATGCTAATGGTAAAGGCGGTATTTACAACTTTGTCACCAAGCGCGGTTTGTGTCAGGGTGTAAATTCTAAGATTTCCTGGACTCAAGTAGAAACAGGTTCGGCAATTACTTGGAAATATCCTAGCTGTGTTTTAGTGGGTGATAACTCTGTGGGTGAGTTTTACTCGGTGGCGCTGACAAATCATCAGCAGCAAGCTGATACGGGTAGTAAGATGATTCACGTAGGTAAGAATACCCGCAGTACAATTATTTCTAAAGGAATCTCCGCAGGTAATTCTAGTAATAGTTACCGGGGTTTGGTGAAAGTTAATCCGACGGCTAAAGGGGCGAGAAATTATTCTCAGTGTGACTCAATGCTGATTGGGGATAATGCTCACGCGAATACTTTCCCCTACATCCAGGTGCAAAACAACACTGCGAAGGTGGAGCATGAAGCTTCTACTTCCAAGATTGGGGAAGATCAGTTATTTTACTTTGCTCAACGGGGTATTTCTTCAGAAGATGCTATTTCGATGATGATTAGCGGCTTCTGTAAGGATGTTTTTAATCAGCTACCGATGGAGTTTGCTGTAGAAGCTGATAAGTTGTTGAGTTTGAAGTTGGAAGGCAGTGTTGGATAAATGGAAGCAAGGATAAACACAGATACATCCGCGTTCTGTGTTTATCTTTAGGAAGAATAACGAACCACAGAGGCGCAGAGAGCGCAGAGAGAGAAGAGAGAAGATGATTATTGAAAATAGTGAAGTTGTGCTGTCAGTACGAAATCTGACGGCTAATGTTGATGGGACACCGATTCTTAAAGGTGTGAATCTGGATGTGCGATCGGGTGAAATTCATGCGATTATGGGGCCGAATGGTTCTGGTAAGAGTACCTTTTCTAAGGTATTGGCAGGACATCCAGCGTATGAGGTAACTGGCGGTGAGGTAATTTTTCAGGGACAAAATCTGCTGGAGTTGGAGCCGGAAGAACGCGCTAGAAGTGGTGTATTTTTGGCGTTTCAGTATCCGTTAGAAATTCCCGGTGTGAGCAATTTGGATTTCTTGCGGGTGGCGTACAATTCCCGTCGTAAGGCGCAAGGTTTAGAGGAAATAGACGCTTTTGATTTTGACGATTTGATTGAAGAAAAGCTGGATGTGGTGAAGATGAATCCCAGTTTCCTCAGCCGCAGTTTGAATGAAGGGTTTTCTGGTGGTGAGAAGAAGCGGAATGAAATTCTGCAAATGGCGCTGCTGGAACCAAAGTTGGGAATTTTGGATGAAACAGATTCGGGTTTGGATATTGATGCGCTGCGAATTGTGGCGAATGGGGTAAATCAACTGGCAAGTCCAGAAAATGCCACAATTTTGATTACTCACTATCAGCGATTACTTGATTATATTGTGCCTGATTTTGTGCATGTGATGGCACAAGGGCAGATTATCACCAGTGGCGGTAAAGAACTGGCGTTGGAATTAGAGTCTCGCGGTTATGACTGGGTGCTGGAAGAATTTGCAGCTGCTGGGGTAGGTGTGTAATGAGTATTCAAGTTTCTCCTAGTCCAATTCCTAATTCAAATGTAGTCAGTTTGACATCTACTTTTTTGGATAAAGATGTCTATCTAACTGAATTGTTAAATCAGGTAACTACACCCAAAACAGAGGGATGGTTACAGGAATTACGTGAAGGTGCTGCTAGTTGGGTACGCCACTCGACTGTTCCCACCACCCGCGAGGAAGAATGGCGGTTTACTGATTTGTCGTCTCTGCGAAAGGTGCAATTTAGTGTAGAGACGGGAAATTACGCGTCTCTAGAATTTGATATTTTGCCAGAAGCGGTTAATAGTCGTTTGGTATTTGTCAACGGCGTTTATGCACCGGAGTTATCAGCAGTTTCAGATTTGCCATCTGGAATTGTGGTGAGTAATTTGGCTGGCTTATCTGCGGTTGAGCAGGAAGGTGTACGGCAGTATTTAGCTCAAGCTGAGGGAGCGCAAGAAGTTTTTACTGCTCTCAATACGGCTGGGATAACTGATGCAGCTGTGGTGTGGGTGAAGAAGAATGTGGTAGTTGAGACACCAATTCACCTGGCGTTTATTTCGGTTGCGGGAGAGACGGCGACGATTTCGCAGCCGCGTTGTTTGGTGGTGGCGGAAAGTGGTTCGCAGGTGACGTTGGTTGAAGAGTATACGAACCGCAGAGGCGCAGAGAGCGCAGAGGAAGAGGGAGTATATTTTACTAACGCGGTTACGGAAATTTGGGTTGGTGACAATGCTGAGGTGAGTCACACTAGGATTGAGCGAGAAGGTGCAGAGGCTTTTCATGTTGGGAAAACTGCGATCGCACAGGCTCGTGATAGTCGATATACTTGTCATGCCATAACTTTAGGTGCAAAGTTGTCACGGCACAATTTGGAGATTTTACAAACTGGTGAGCAGACACAAACTACTCTCAATGGTTTGACGATAATTTCTGGTAAGCAGTTGTCTGATACTCACAGTGCGATCGCACTAAACTATCCTCACGGTACAAGTGACCAATTGCATAAATGTATTGTAGGCGATCGCGCTCATGCAGTGTTCAATGGTAAAGTTTTTGTACCCAAACTAGCGCAGTTAACAAATGCATCCCAGTTAAATCGCAATTTGCTACTATCGTCTAAAGCCAGAGTTGATACCAAACCCCAATTGGAAATTACTGCGGATAATGTAAAGTGCGCCCACGGTGCTACCGTTAGCCAATTGGAAGATGATGAAATATTTTATCTGCAAAGTCGGGGAATTGATGAAAATGATGCTCGGAAGTTGTTAATTAACGCCTTCGCTGCTGAAGTTATCAACCAAATACCGATTCCCTCTCTGCGAGAAATCCTTTTAAACACAGTGAATAATCTCAAGTCCCTGACTAATGAGTAATAACTAATCTACCAATGACTTTTACTCCTACCAAAACCCTTGCTGATAAAGTTCGCGCTGACTTCCCGATATTGCATCAGGAAGTCAACGAGAAACCCCTGGTTTATCTCGATAATGCTGCGACATCGCAAAAGCCTTTGTTCGTATTAAATACACTACGGGATTATTACGAACACTATAATGCTAACGTGCATCGAGGTGCCCATTTCCTGAGTGCCAAAGCTACTGATGCTTATGAAGGTGCTAGAGATAAAGTTGCCAAATTCATCAATGCTGCATCGCGTCAGGAAATCGTTTACACCCGCAACGCAAGTGAGGCGATTAACCTAGTTGCTTATAGCTGGGGAATGAATAATTTGCAGCCTGGGGACGAAATTATTCTTTCGGTGATGGAACACCATAGTAATATTGTGCCTTGGCAATTGATTGCACAAAAAACGGGTGCAGTACTCAAGTTTGTCGAATTAACACCAGAAGAAACTTTTGATTTAGAACAGTTTAAAAAGCTGATTTCTGAGAAAACTAAGCTGGTGTCGGTGGTGCATATTTCTAATACTTTGGGTTGTATTAACCCAGTAGAAGAAATTAGTGCGATCGCACACAGCTACGGTGCTAAATTTTTAGTTGATGCTTGCCAAAGTGTTCCTCATTACCCTGTTGATGTACAGAAGATAGATTGTGATTGGTTGGTAGCATCTGGTCATAAAATGTGCGCTCCAACTGGGATAGGATTTCTGTATGGCAAGTTGGAATTATTGGAATCAATGCCACCATTTTTTGGTGGTGGCGAGATGATTGCAGAAGTCTATTTAGACCATTCAACTTATGCAGAATTACCGCATAAATTTGAAGCTGGTACACCTGCAATTGGGGAAGCGATCGCACTTGGTGCTGCCATAGATTATCTTAGCAGTATCGGCATGGATAAAATCCACGCCTACGAAGCAGAATTAACGGCTTATTTGTTCCAACAATTAGAGCAAATTCCCCAAATTAGAATTTACGGCCCCAAACCAAATGCGAAAGGTGAAGGTAGAGCCGCTCTTGCGTCATTCACCGCCGGGGAAGTCCACGCCAACGACTTATCTACATTATTAGATCAAGAAGGCGTTGCTATCCGTTCTGGACACCACTGTACTCAACCATTACACCGTTACTTAGGTCTTGCTGCAACCGCACGAGCAAGTCTATCTTTCTACAACACCCGCGAGGAAATTGATATTTTCATCAAAGCACTGAAAGAAACTCTGGACTTTTTTGCAGGTTTCCTTGCTTAAAGTTACAAAATATTCAGATACTAATTGTGCCAACTATCAGCAACATATCTTGCTAATAGTTGGCACAATTTAACTATCTGGATTACTTATAGGAAAAACTAAAGCTTTTGAAACTTATTTTCATGGTCAAATGGTTGAAATTTACTTGAGCGAATATTATATTTATGATATATGTAAAATTATCGGGATTTTATCTAACATCCTGACAGAAGAAGTATTTTCACTAATCCCAAGGATTTTGTAAGTTTTGTGGCAGGGACTAAATCCCATTACAAATCTTAATTACGAATTACGAATTACGAATTATTTTAATATGCTTGTCAAGTCAACGCCTGCTGAACAAAGAACAGTGCTACAGAACATTAGCTGGGAAACCTTTGAAGCCTTGTTGAGAGATAGAGGATCTCGGTTTGCTTATGATTGCGGTGTTTTAGAAATCATGACCAGTATTATCTATCTTAGACGTGTGAGGATTGATAGATTGGTAAATATTAGTTCATAAATATTGGACAACTAATTTATTACTAAAACAAATATATATAGGAGTTTTGCCCAAATAGCTACTTGTGTAAATAGTTAAAATTATACTAAAATTTTTACGTATTATATCAATAATCATTCGGTCAATCATAGCGAGTTGCTACTTTTGTAAAGCAATAATAAGACCGTATTTTTACTGGGTTCTTAATAAACATTGGACATGGGTACTAAAAATCAGCTTTTGTGGTAGTTTTATCAGAAAAACCCAATTTTTTGCCCATAAACTTGGGTTATCAAGCTTTATTGAAAATTGCGACAGATATCCAATTGATGAATTTCTATTTGAATAGAATATATAGCTTTTATTAAAATGACTTTTATCAATTGAGAAATTTATTACACAATATTAAAT
>NZ_JACKZS010000266.1 GCF_014222285.1 Nostoc sp. UCD121 | reverse complement strand
GAAATCCATTATTAATAATGTTTATGCAAAATAATTATTTTAAATTTTATTGTACGCAATAATTTTATTATCAATGTTATTGAGAAAATGTAATAAATAGAGTTTTCGCAAGTTAAATTATTTAATTTTACAAGAATCTGAGTAATTAGCAAATGGCGATTTTACACGGTAATTGGTTACTAAAAAGTCAAAAAGGTTGTTTATTTATTTGGGGAGAAACTTGGCGATCGCCACGAGTTAATTTCGAGTCTAATGGATCTGGAGATATCCCACTAAATCCATTGGCAATGACATCAGTGGAGTTGAGTGAGTGGTTGGTTTCCCAGAAGATGGCGATTACCAACTTTATCCAGCAACCCCAAATTGCCATCGCTACTACTGGGCGAACACGTAAAGCAGCCACTGCCACTGAGATAAGTTTACCAACGCATTCACAAATAATTGCCTTACCAACTTATATTCCCGAAGAGAGTACAGAAGGAACATCTGCAATTTTCCCTGTGCATTCTGCCAGCTTGGGACTAGAAACAGACTCTCCGCAATATTTGCAACCGTGGCGAGTAGAGGGTTTTTGTCTTAACCCCAACGAGGCAGTAAAATTTCTCGCTGCTGTTCCCCTGAATGCTGCTAAAGGGGAAGATGCCTTTTTAGGAGGAGATTTACGTTTTTGGTCGCAGGTTTCCCGATGGAGTTTAGATTTAATCTCGCGGTGTAAGTTTTTACCAAGAATTGAACGGCAATCAGACGGTGCATTTGCTGCTAAATGGCAAGTACTTCTAGACAGTGCTGTAGATGGAACTCGCCTAGAAAAGTTTTCTGCGGATATGCCGTTGGTTTGCCGCAGCTATCAGGAGGGAGTGGAGGGAGATGAAGGAGCAGGGGGAGAAAAATCAATAGCTAATGCCCAATGTTCAATCTGTGTAGACTTTCCTGCCGAACCTCAAGAATTACTTTTGGGATTTCTCAACAGTACGATAGATACGCAAGTGCGAGGGATGGTAGGTTCTCAGCCTCCAATGGAAGCTAAGGCGATGGCATCTTTACCCGGTGGGGTGCGACAGTGGTTGCAAGCTTTAACTAGTACATCTGGTACAGTTAACGCAGATGCAATTGAAGTGGAACGACTGGAAGCGGCACTGAAGGCTTGGACGATGCCGTTACAGTATCAATTAACTCTTAAAACTCTATTTCGTACCTGTTTTCAACTGCGTTCTCCAGAGTCTGGTGAAACAGATTGGACATTGGCGTATTTTCTGCAAGCGGCTGACGATCCTGAGTTTGTGGTGGATGCGGCAACTATTTGGAACAATCCAGTTGAACGTTTGGTTTATGAAAATCGGACAATTGAGCAGCCACAGGAAACCTTTTTGCGAGGTTTGGGGCTAGCTTCTCGATTATATCCAGCGATCGCACCCAGTTTTGAAACCGAATATCCCCAATCTTCTCGGATCACCCCCATGCAAGCTTATGAGTTTATCAAAGCTGTAGCTTGGAGATTAGAAGACAGTGGTTTAGGAGTAATTTTGCCTCCTAGTTTGGCAAACCGCGAAGGATGGGCGAATCGTTTGGGTTTGAAAATTACTGCTGAAACCCCAAAGAAAAAACAGGGACGTTTGGGGTTGCAGAGTCTACTAAATTTCCAATGGCAATTGGCAATTGGTGGACAAACTATTTCTAAAGCCGAGTTTGATAAACTTGTGGCTTTAAATAGTCCGCTAGTGGAAATTAACGGCGAGTGGGTAGAATTGCGCCCCCAAGATATCAAAACAGCCCAAACTTTTTTTACCACTCGCAAAGACCAAATGGCCCTTTCCCTGGAAGATGCCTTGCGTTTCAGTACAGGAGACACCCAGGTAATTGAAAAATTACCAGTGGTTAGCTTTGAGGCATCTGGGGCGTTGCAAGAGTTAATTGGGGCGCTAAACAATAATCAAGCGATCGCACCTTTGCCCACACCAGCAGCCTTTAAAGGACAGTTGCGACCTTATCAAGAACGTGGTGCTGCTTGGCTATCTTTCTTAGAACGTTGGGGCTTAGGCGCGTGTCTCGCCGACGATATGGGACTCGGTAAAACCGTGCAGTTTATCGCTTTTCTGCTACATCTCAAAGAACAGGATGCACTAGAAAATCCAACCCTGCTAGTTTGTCCAACTTCGGTTTTAGGTAACTGGGAAAGGGAAGTAAATAAATTTGCACCAAGCCTGAAAATTTTGCAATATCACGGTGACAAACGCCCAAAAGGGAAAGCGTTTTTAGAAGCAGTGAAAAAGCACGATTTAATCGTTACCAGCTACTCACTGCTTCATCGAGATATCAAGTCATTAGAAAGTGTCTCTTGGCAGATAATTGTTTTAGACGAAGCTCAGAATGTGAAAAACCCAGAGGCGAAACAGTCAAAAGCAGTGCGGCAATTAGAAGCGACATTTCGCATTGCATTAACGGGGACACCAGTAGAAAATAGGCTACAAGAACTCTGGTCTATTTTGGATTTTCTCAATCCTGGCTATTTAGGCAATAAGCAATTTTTCCAGCGTCGGTTTGCCATGCCAATTGAAAAGTATGGGGATACCGCTTCTTTGACTCAGTTACGTTCATTAGTGCAACCATTTATACTGCGGCGATTAAAAAGCGATCGCGACATCATTCAAGACTTGCCAGATAAGCAAGAAATGACCGTATTTTGCGGTCTGACTGGTGAACAAGCTGCACTTTATCAACAAATTGTAGAACAATCTTTAGTAGAGATAGAATCTGCTGAAGGATTGCAACGCCGGGGGATGATTTTGGCTTTACTAATCAAACTAAAACAAATCTGCAATCACCCAGCACAATACTTGAAACAGGCGACATTAGAGCAACATAATTCAGCCAAACTTCTGCGGCTAGAAGAAATGTTAGAAGAAGTTTTAGCAGAAGGCGATAGAGCTTTAATTTTCACACAATTTGCTGAGTGGGGTAAATTGCTTAAACCCTATTTAGAAAAACAGCTTGGGCGAGAAATATTCTTTTTGTATGGCAGTACCAGCAAAAAACAACGAGAGGAAATGATCGACCGTTTCCAACACGACCCTCAAGGGCCACCGATTATGATTCTTTCTCTGAAAGCTGGTGGTGTCGGACTTAATTTAACACGAGCAAATCATGTATTTCACTTTGATAGATGGTGGAACCCAGCAGTAGAAAATCAAGCTACAGATAGAGTATTTCGGATTGGTCAAACTCGGAATGTACAAGTACATAAATTTGTTTGCACCGGTACTTTAGAAGAAAAAATTCATGACATGATTGAAAGTAAAAAACAATTGGCTGAACAAGTTGTGGGTGCTGGTGAAGAATGGTTGACTGAACTGGATACAGACCAACTTCGCAACTTACTAATACTCGATCGCAGTGCAGTAATTGACGATGATGCAGAATAAGTTCGTAGTAAGGATTTTAGTCCTTAATTTGAGCGCTAAAGCGCTCACTACGAACTCGCAATAATATAGCAGACTACTGAATCTTTGAATTAATTATGACTAATTACACATTACAAGCAAGCCGAGAATGGTGGTCGCAACAATGGTTAGATTTGCTAGACTCCTATCGTTTTAAAAAGCGTTTAGAACGTGCGAGAAATTATGCTCGCCAAGGAAATGTTTTAAGCATTGAATTTAAAGGAGCAAAAGTATTAGCTAGGGTGCAAGGTAGTGAAGTAGAACCTTATAAAGTTTCTCTTTCCCTTGAACCCTTTAGTGATGAACAGTGGGGTTATGTAATTGAAACCATGTCCCAAAAGGCAATTTTTGCTGCCAAATTACTAGCAGGAGAAATGCCACAAAATATAGAAGAAGTATTCACGGCTAATGGTCTTTCGATATTTCCATTTACCCTTGGTGATGTCCAGAGTAAATGCTCTTGTCCTGATAAAGCAAATCCTTGTAAACATATTGGTGCCTTGTACTATCAGTTAGGCGATCGCTTCAGTGAAGACCCTTTTGTACTATTTCAATTGCGCGGACGCACCAAAGAGCAAATTATCAGCGATTTACGTCAATTACGTAGTGCCAAGATTCAGCCAAATACCACAGAAACACCCGATATTCAACAGTCAACTCCTAATAACAAATACTCAGTAAAAATTGACTCTTTCTGGCAATATAATGAGCCACTAGAGTCATCATTAGTAGTAATTTCGCCGTCCACTAATGAGATGGTACTAGATGTATTAGGAGCAATCCCCCTAGCGAAGGAAGAGGAAAATGCAGTAAGTTCAACTTCGAGTGATGTGGTAATGAAGTCTTTGAATACAGTTTACAGAGATGTGAGCCAGAAGGCTTTTTTAGCAGCAATGAATGTGGGAGGAAGTTGATATTAATTCGTAGTTTGTAATTATTGTTCGTGAGATTGTTGTAATTTTAATTTCAGAGGATGTTTGAAAAGTCTTCTTGTTAGTAGCAGAACATTATAGATTCCCCTAAATCCCCTAATAAAAAGGGGGACTTTGATTCCGGTTCCCCCCTTAAAAAGGGCTAGGGTGGATCTAGAAGTACTTAAAATTTACAGCCAAACACTTTTCAAACAACCTCTCAGACCAAAGTGCTGTAGCACAAAGAGCCATCTGCAAAGATAAAATTCTCAAAACCTTTTGTGGACAGTGTAATAACATCTTCATTGTTATTGAAGCTGATGTTAGCTGGGTTTAGGGCATTGCCCGAAATTGCACCAGAAAAAGTGAGTTCAGAGCGATTGAAAGCACTGAGGTCTAAGGTGTCAAAACCTTTTCCACCATCCACAGTCCCAGTACCAAACCCTTTGAAGTAGTCATTTCCAGTACCTAGATCAATGTTGATACCGCCACCAATGGTAACTTTTTCTTGAACTTCATTGATGGTAGTGGTGGCTGTAATTTTGTCATTGCCATCGCCAGTCTTGATAGTTCCTTTTCCATAAATGCCATAGGCAGCACCACCAATTGTTGCTGTAGCCTGTCCGGTAAGGATGTCATAACCATTCCCAGTATCAATTACTCCGTCGTTGAAAATGCCGTGTGCAGTGGCATTTGTGCCTGGTATTTTGCCAGTACCACCTCTGCCCCCCTGACCAGTGCCGGTGATAGCGTCATTCCCATCCCCAGTATTCAGATTGCCACTGTTACTAATACCTGTTCCAGTGCCACCATTACCGCCATTAAAGCCAGTGCCACCATTACCACCATTACCGCCCTGACCAGTGCCAGTGATAGTGTCATTCCCATCCCCAGCATTCAGATTGCCACTGTTACTAATACCTGTTCCAGTGCCACCATTAGCGCCATTACCGTCATTACCGCGATCAAAGTTTTTACCACCCCGATCGCCATTACCGCCCTGACCAGTGCCGGTGATAGTGTCATTCCCATCCCCAGCATTCAGATTGCCACTGTTACTAATACCTGTTCCAGTGCCACCATTACCACCATTGTAGTAATAGCCATTCTCGTTGTTAGCGCCCTGCCCAGTGCCAGTAATACTGTCATTGCCCAACCCAGTCCAGATCGTTCCTTGTCCATAATTGCCTATGCCAGTGCTTATAGAAGTACCAGTGTCTATAGAAGTACCACCAATTGTTGTATTAGCAAGTCCCGTAAGGATGTCACAACCATTGCCAGTATCAATTACTCCATCGTTGGAGATGCCTATGACGAAGACGCTATAGACTAAACTTTTGCCAGAACCAGTAATTGTGTCGTTGCCTTGCCCTGTGGTGATGGTGGCACCTTTCATGTTCTGGATGCCAGTTCCATTAGTACTGTCGGGGCCGCCACCAGAAGTGCCAGTGCCTATGATCGTGTCTTCTCCGTCTCCGGTATCCAGTTTCTTACTGTTAATGATGCCAGTTCCAGTACCGCCGACAGCGAAACTGTCGTCTGTATCAGCAGCCCCAGTCCCAGTGCCAGTGATTGTGTCATTTCCGTCTCCGGTATCCAGTTGCCCAGTGTTGCTGATACCTATCCCGAATCCGCCCTCGCTGCCGAAGCGACCGTTACTACCAGTGCCGCCCTGACCAGTGCCAGTGATCGTGTCATTTCCGTCCCCTGCATTCAGTTTGCCACTGTTACTGATGCCTGTTCCAGTACCACCATTGACACCAAGGTAATCTTCACCACCAGTGCCGCCCTGAGCAGTGCCAGCGATCGTGTCATTTCCGCCCCCAGTATTCAGTTTGCCACTGTTGCTGATGCCAATCCCATATCCACTGTAGCCGCCACTCAAGAATCGACCGCCGCCGTTGCCGCCGTTGCCGCCAGTGCCATTGCTGATGATAGTATCGTTGCCCAACCCAGTATTAAGGATGCCACTGTTACTGATGCCAGTCCCTGTACCGCCACCGCCGCCACTAGTGCCAGAATTGGGGTCATCAAAATCATTCACGCCGTTGCCTCCACGACCCCCAATACCCTTGCTGATGATAACGTCGTCGCCCGATCCAGCATTCAGATTGCCACTGTTACTGATGCCAGTCCCTGTACCACCTTCGCTGCCATTGACGTTCTTACCGATAACACCATCACGACCTTCACCGCCAGTGCCATTGCCTTTAATGGTGTCCTTTCCTGAGCCTGTAAAAATGAAACCTCCAGTTAAAATATCAATCCCGATTGCTGGAAATTTATTTAAATCTTCTCCAACTAAAGTGTCGGAACCAGCAGTGCCTGTGAAATTGGGTGGAATCGTAAGTCTAGGCATAATCAAAATCCTCTAAATTTAGATTAGTATGGTCAGTTCGCTCATTTTAATTGTTGCTTGGCTCTGCCTTTTGACGGCGATGACTACTTTTCTTCAACTCACCTATTAATCTATTATCTCTTTGTAATGTAATCTTTATGTTCAGGTAAAAGTCTGATAATTTCCAAAGTAGTGCGATCTTAAGCTAACTTTGCCGCCCAATGTCCCAAGTCTTTTAGAGCATTTTCAAAGTGTTGCTAGCTAATATCGTAAAGCATTACTCGGTCTGCTCGATTTTTGGCGACTGTCATTATTACAACCTCCAGAATCTTTTATTGTCCAAACTCAAGCCTAGCCTGTTCTACCAAATCTGCTTTCACGAGCTAGCTGTTCAATTCTGGCTTTAGCTTGAGAGCGGACAAAAAAGGGAATATTTTGTAACTTTTCTTTAGCTTCAGATGTCCATCGCAAAGCATCAATAAAATTAGAGTCACTCATAGTATTAATTCCTTTGGTAAGTCGCTGACTTTAATCAATAGATGACTAATTTTCCTATAAAAAAAGCCCTTGCTTTTACGCAAGAGCTTTTAAATTATTTAGTTGTCAGTAATGAAATAAACCTTACAACCTAATCTAGGTCTTCCATAAACATCACTGGCTCAGTCTCACGATTAATTCCTTTCTCAAAACCACCAGCCGCAGCCCGTGCGCGACCAGCGTGCCACAAGTGACCAACTAAGAAGAAGAATCCTAGTACGAAGTGAGAAGTCGCCAACCAAGCGCGAGGAGATACGTAGTTGAAGGAGTTAATTTCAGTAGCCACACCACCCACGGAGTTCAAAGAACCCAGAGGAGCATGGGTCATGTATTCAGCAGCACGACGAGCTTGCCAAGGCTGAATATCGTTCTTGATTTTTTCCAAGTCAAGACCATTGGGGCCACGTAGAGGCTCCAACCAAGGGCCACGGAAATCCCAGAAGCGCATGGTTTCACCACCGAAGATGATTTCACCAGTTGGAGAGCGCATCAGGTATTTACCTAGACCTGTGGGGCCTTGGGCAGAACCGACGTTAGCACCCAAGCGTTGGTCACGAATCAAGAAGGTTAAAGCCTGAGCTTGAGAGGCTTCTGGGCCGGTAGGGCCGTAAAATTCGCTGGGGTAAACGGTGTTGTTAAACCAAACATAGATGGAGGCAATGAAGCCCATCAACGACAGAGCGCCCAAGCTGTAGGAGAGGTAAGCCTCACCAGACCAGATGGATGCACGACGTGACCAAGCAAAAGGCTTGGTAAGAATGTGGAAAATACCGCCAGCAATACAAATAAAGGCAATCCAGATGTGACCACCGACCACATCTTCCAAGTTATCGACGCTCACAATCCAGCCTTCGCCACCGAAGGGAGACTTGAGTACATAGCCGAAGATAACTGCTGGGTTCAATGTCGGATTGGTAATAACACGAACGTCACCACCGCCTGGTGCCCAAGTGTCATACAAACCACCGAAGAACATTGCTTTTAGAACCAACAGCAACGCACCACATCCCAAAATAATCAGGTGGAATCCGATGATGTTGGTCATCTTGTTCTTGTCTTTCCAGTCGTAACCAAAAAAAGAAGAGTATTCTTCTAAGGTTTCTGGGCCACGAACGGCATGATAGATACCGCCAAAGCCAAGGACGGCTGAGGAAATTAGGTGGAGTACACCGACAACAAAGTAGGGGAAGGTGTCGATAACTTCACCACCAGCACCAACACCCCAGCCCTGACTGGCGAGGTGAGGTAACAGGATCAAGCCCTGCTCGTACATGGGCTTTTCGGGAATGAAGTGAGCGACTTCAAACAAAGTCATCGCTCCAGCCCAGAATACAATCAAGCCAGCGTGGGCAACGTGAGCGCCCAAGAGTTTGCCAGATAGATTGATTAAACGCGCGTTACCAGACCACCAGGCAAAGCCAGTAGATTCTTGGTCGCGTCCAGTGCCGCCTAATATATTTGGTCTATTAGAGAGCGTTACCACGTGGTAATACCTCCTCAGGGAATACAAATTGTTCGTGGGGTTGATCTTGAGGAGCCATCCAAGCGCGGATACCCTCATTCAGCAAAATGTTTTTGGTATAGAAGGTTTCAAACTCAGGGTCTTCCGCCGCCCGTAATTCTTGGGAGACGAAATC
>NZ_JACKZS010000265.1 GCF_014222285.1 Nostoc sp. UCD121 | reverse complement strand
TACTTAAATACTATATATATACCAATCATTTGAACTATTCCGACTATAATTATTCCAATTTTGTCATTAGGAAAGTAATTTTTTTCAAGCACTGTAGACAAAAATATAACCCCGATTCCAAATATTTTTCTATTTATGTTTTCTCCTTGATTTTTTAATCTTTCAGTTACATTTGTTAATTCTTTAACTTGATTTGTTAATCTGTTAACTGCTTCTACTAATTCATAATTATTGTCATCGTTCATAAATCACCCCAATCAAAATTTAGGAAGCGTCGAGCATTTAACTTTGTATATTTTTCAGTGTGTTTGATATCGCGGTGTCCCAGGAAGTCTTGGATTTCCCTGGTGTTATAACCCTGATTCACCAGATAGTAGCCGCAGGCATGGCGCATCATGTGGCAGTGAACTTTGATATCAAGTCCCGCCTGCACTGCCCGCCGCCCAAGCAGCTTTCGCACTGCATCAGTTGACATCACCTCACCACGCTCAGTGTGATTTTACCCCCTGCATGACCAAATTTTGAACCATAACGTGGTTCTTGTCAGCTTTTGGTGATGATGAAAAGTTACGCGCTTTAAGGCAGAAGGCAGGAGGCAGAAGGGTTTTGAGATTTTGCCTGTCGTCGTAGAACTTGTGACAAAGATCCAGATCCAACTTGAAGACTTTTCTTGTGATGTAGAGATTCTGTAACCCTCATACCAAAGTACTTTCTGTAATTTTATTCTTTCTTCCTTCTGCCCTCTGCCCTCTGCCTTCTGCCTAAACCAGCCCACTATTGATCACCAAAAGTTGCCAAGAACCTATATGTTGTCCTAGTACAGAGTGAAGTATTTCGTGACCGTTTGGCTAAATTATCGTTCAAATCACACTCAGAAACGAAAATGTATTTGCTATCTGGCAACATCTCTCTGAGTTCTTTGAGCAAAACTAATTCATCGTCTCTCAAGGGATGCACCCCTGAATCGCTGCCCTTTTCCCTGGTGATGAAAATCTGACGTTCGGCCCACATCAGTGCATCCCAGCGCAAACCGCACGATTTACCTACAGCTTCCCCTACCCTCAGCCCGTGGCGAAACATGAGCAACAGAGCGTGTATAATCACGGTGAGAATAACGAGCTTTGCGTTCTAGTGCAGCATCGAGAAGACTTCGCACTTCGCTTGGTGTAAGGTATTCTCGCTTACCTGTAATGCTTGTTGGGTAGACGAGTTGGGGGTGGCGGCCTCATTAAATATTGGTGGTAGTGTCCGGTGTACGCGCTCTATTATGGACAGTCTACTACGCCACGATCCCTATTACTCCGTTGAGAGTCGCGCCACTCAAGAGTTATTGCGAATAACTATCAATTGATACGTCCGCTTCCACATCAATTCCGGCTAAGAAGCCTCAAAGATTGGGAGCGGCAGCACGGCGCAAGGAGGAAAGGCCCAGAAACGCCCTTCATACACAAATAAATCTGTCCATCCACACTGGTTACACCAGTTGGCGTAAATTGCTAAAGCATCACTATCAATTAGCTTTTTTAGGCGTTCTAGACCGTACTTGATCTTAATTTGAGCGAGGAGTGGTACGCTGACTAATTCTTCACTATTACTTGCCCGAAGTTCCAGGGATTGCTGCCAGCGATTGCCTGCTTGAAAGCTAGCGTCTTGATAAGTCGTTTCTTTTTGTTCTCGGATGGTTTTTAGCCTGACCAACTCGGTGATAAAAACAGTGCGGGTTAATAGTCGGCAGCTTGGTGGATCACTATCTTGTTCTAGCCATCGCTGAATAATATCAATGAGGATTTCATGTAGTTCATCTGTCATGGGTCTTGTCTGGGAAAAATGAGCAATTGCTATTAATGAGTCACCGTACCCATCAGCATTTTTGTAAGTTAAATTAGCCTTTTCAAGCAATTATTCACTTGTGCCTAGAGAATTGCTTATATCCAGAAGTGTTTTATACTCTTTTGAAGGCAACCGCTTCAAAGCTCGGAGGATTTTCTCATCAATACCTTTTTCTTCAGCATACTTAATCAAGTCGTGTTTGCTGAGTGGGTAGTTAAGATCAGTTAAATTTTTTTCTAGTTGGATTAGATTTATTTCCATCATAATTATTTTGGGGATTTATCCGAAATAACATGCCAACTCACTTCAGGAAGCAGAAGAACAAGCCATCGCGTCAAATATTTATCGCCACAACAAACGTGATCGCAGCTTCCAACACCAAGTTCTAATCGAAACCAAAAAATTGCTTAATTACGACAGTATCTTCCAGATTGATATTGATGCTTCACGAGTAGCTCCCAAATACTGCCCTCACCGATAAGATTCGCAGCATAACGATTCGCTTGAGCGGCTGCAACCAACTTGAGCAATATTGTTACTTACTTAGCTCACTTGTTCATCAAAAATCGTCAATACATCAGGACGGCAGCGTTTAACGACGACTTTTATCCCCAAGGCTCCCTCACTTTTAAGGTCATCAACGTATCCGGGGCAGGCAGCTTTCGCTTCAACAAAACTTTGAAAAGGCCCAAAATAGTAGATGCAGTCAGGGCATTGGGTGGTAACTTCTGCCCAGTAATCACTCTTCAGTCCTTGGATAAATCCTCGAAGCAAAAATTTGATTCTGTTAAACACAAAGGAAAAGGTGAGAAGAATAGTTGTTATTAAACAGCATGACTATTGCTGTGATAGCTATCCTCTGCCGAAAGGATGAGGATATATAAAGTCAAATCGCCACTTACTTCTAGTCGAGTAACAAAGAAGAAATTGAGAAATTTCTAGATTCTACGAACGCTAATATTCGGCTGTTTTCTCCCGAAGACGCTTACAAGCAGATTAAATCACTCTGGAAACAGTTAAAGTACAGCAAAAAAGTATTGAGAATTGATAACGAGCCACCCGCATCCCCTTGAAGTTACTCTAATTCCGAGCGGCATCAAGAGAAACTCATTTCCGGCTGAAGGATACTACAATCTTTTCAATTAAAATCCTTCAATTACTGGTAATAAATTGCTAAATTCTCCAAAAGGGAGCAGATTCTTTTTGACGCTTAAGTTTGTAAATTCTCACAGGTAAATCGTCATTACTCCATCCTGGTTCAATCTCTTCTGTATCAATGAGGGTTCGTAAGGCTTTATCAAGGATGCTGTAACTACAATCAGACGCATCCTTTAATTCTCCAGCAGTTTTTCCCCCAGAATGCAGATTTTCTAAGATGATTTTGTTGATATTATCCATAATTACTCACACTCGAAATTATTTTTCAATTTATGTCTGAGAACCCAGACCAAAATCAAGTCATAAAAAATATTTTGGTGTGCGATGATATTCCTGATAATACCGAATTAATCCAAATGATACTAGAGCAAGAAGGTTATAGGGTAAATGTTGCACATCGTGGGGCAGAGGCAATCAATCAAATTAAAAGTAATTCTTATGATTTATTAATCATAAATATAATTATGCCAGATATGACTGGACATGATGTGATTCGTTACATTCGGCAAGAGTTACATTTAGATATTCCTGTTTTGTTTTTCACCGGCTTCTCCGAAGGATTATCTACAGATGAAAATGTAGTAGGAATTATCCTCAAGCCTATTGATTATGAGATGTTTGTGCAGCAAGTTAAATCAGTTTTTTCATCAAATTTTGTATGAAGCTAAATGCGCTTTATGTCTGGTAATTTGGTTATAAAAGTTTTGCTCAGTTAGCTTTCATGTTTTTCCAAAAAAATTGTGTTCAAAACTCATGATTCTATCATCAGGCAGAGTTTACAGTGTCATTGGAAAGACAAAAATTTATCCCCAAAAAATCTGGATTACATCTCATAGTAGAAGTTTCGCTACGAGCCAAGGGAAGTATCTTTAAAAAACAACTATTTTACATAGCTGTTATTGATAACAACATCTGCTGAGATACAACTTTTATGCAATTTCTAGTATTTATCAGAACTGAATTCGGAGAGAGACACTGGAAAGGACAAGCCAACTCACTTCAGGAAGCAGAAGAACAAGCCATCGCCTCAATTAATACACGCATCAAAACAATAAGTGATACATCTTTACGCTGCAATTGGCACTGGCAAAATAATTCAGGATATAGCGATACGGAGTATTGCAATACTTGCGGTAATCCTGTCTACTGGGATGGCGAAGAATATTATTGCTCTTATTGCGCTCGCCAGTTGCGGTACTCCGAGGACTCTGGACAACTCTACTCACATGAGAAATCTGTCTAGACACCTGATAGAGGGGGTAGATGAGCAATCGTACAGAAAGTTACGCTAAGGCTGTAACCCTTGCTGGATAAACATTCTGTCAATCAGTATTTTTAGCAATTCTCAATGTACCAAATAACCTATAGGTTATTTGGTGCAACAATTTAATACGGCACAGTAAGGTTTTGAAGTTCCTAAATTTCTGAGACTTCAATTGGTACAGTCTTATCAGTGGCGATCGCAGTATTAAAAGTGGCTCATCAAGTCCTTAGCGTAAGTTTCGGTATCACTGCTCATTTGACCCCATAGACGAACGCTAATGTACAGCTGATTATTTCGTGAGCGGGTTTAACCTACTCGGTATCACCGTCAGGCTTGACAAGACCCTGTTTCTAGTTTTGAAGAAATAATTGCCGCGGCGGACAAAGCTTTGTATCAGGCAAAGGCCGCCGGAGGCGATCGCTTTTGTCAAAATCATCGCGTAAGCACCCAAAAAGCTTAATTTTGAGTTAGTATTGCGTGCTGTTCGCAATCAAATTGTGAATTGGCACGGTGATGCCCTAAACATCAAAGAAAAGCGAGTTTATGTATTAACTCGCCCTCGGAAATTGGCTTGATCAAAAGACAGGATTAATCAAAAGTATTCAAACTATGAGTGCAGCGGTGTTTGGCGCACTTCAAAGCCAAAATTCATCTTTACAATGTTTTAAAAAGCGCTCAATAAAACACCTGTAGTAAATAGCAAGAACATCACTAATCCGATCAAGAAGATGGTATAGTAGGGAGCATGATTGAGTTTGTCTAGATATTCATTTCTCTTCCGATCTTCTTCAGTTAAGGATTTAAAACTCATATTACGCATGGTGGGTTGCCTTCGGAAATATATTATGTTTAAGGAATAGATTTTAGCTCTTCATTACTTAGCCCTCTTCTATTACTCTCATTAAATAAAAATCAAAACCCTTTATTTCTAAGACTTTGATAAATTTATGGGTAAGTTGGGTTGAGGGACGAAACCCAAAACGAAAAAGTCCTGACTTACTTAGAATAAAATCATGATGCTAAACCTTCAGTTACGTATCACCTGTACGGAAGAGCCTAGATTTTTCCTTCTTGATTTAATTAAACTATAAGCAAACAAGGATCATCAGCAATTGATAAAAATATATAGAAAAATTCACTGATTTTAATTACTACCACTTATGTGAGTTGGTGTAGAGCGGCAAATTGTTTGTCATCAGTTTAAATCCTTCTGCATCGATTGTTCAAGCTATCTCTACAACTTCATTCAGAAAACCTGAAAATTACACTTCCCTACACTAAAACTTACAAGCACGAGAACTTGACAAATAATTTGTCGATACCGTAATTACATAAGCGATCGCAGGAACTACAGTCTGACGATGAAAATAAATCGGCACGGACGCGCCTTCTTTCTAACGCAGTCAGAGATACAGCTAATCTTTACTAACGGACTCGACAATGACCGCTTACGCACTCGGAGCGTAAGCGGCAACTTGAGGTTAGTGAGTCAATCTACTTTCATTCCGTGAAAATCTAGACACCTTGATTTCTGAACTGGAGGGCGAATGAAAACTGTTGAACAATTAAGGACTCGCATTCTAGAACTGGGTAAACAGGCTGCACAGTTTAGTCAACAAGCGGTTGAAATTAGTAAAACCAACCGCGAACAAAGCAAAAACCTTACCGGGTGGCAAGCCAAAGAAGCAAGTAAGCGCTGCCAACTGTTGATACAAGAGTTGAAAAGACAGTAAACTTAGCAGACACTTCAACTCACCAGAGAAGCGCGTAAGCGCAGTTAAGAAGGCGATTAAATTACACTATTTTATCAATCCGGCATATCAACCTCACTCTCGGCGGCTCGTACTAGCATCTCAAGTTGCGCGAATTCACCCAAGGTCAGGAAGCCGTGCAGTTCCGAATAAGAAGCGATTTCCATTTCACCCAAAATATCCTTAATTACCTCCCAACTAGGATCGGGGGATTCCAGGATACAAGCGATTGCTTCAGAGGCTAAAACCTTGGAATCTTCTGAAGATGCCACCTCCTCAGATTCACCCGCACCACTTTCTAGCTTTTCCGCACCAGTGACGCAGGAGTTTACGCAGCAGTTTTCCATATCTGGCAAGGGTTCCGCACCACCCGCACCAGTTGGGGCTACATATTCTTCTATTTTCATTGCAGGAGAAGGAAGATTTAATTGCACTCCCTCTTCTTCAATGTTTTCTTGGGTATTAGAAAAAGTGGTGCGGGTGGTGCGGAAGTCCTGATTTGGCGTGGTTTCTGGTGCGGAAAGTGGTGCGGAAGTGGTGCGGGTTTCGCCGAAAGTGGTGCGGGTAACTGACAAAATCCCAATGCCAATGAGTATTGGGATGTTTCTTTTAGCAATGTCACAGTACCGAGTCCCCTTGACCGCTTTGGGGAAGAGTTGAGAGATGCGGGGGATGATTTGGTTGATACCCTTCACGTTTTTATCGCTGGGGCGGGCTTGGTCGATCCATGATCTGCGATTGCCCTCATCTATAGTCAGCGTCCCATTCTGGATATAGTGCTGTTCGAGCATTGACCATAAAGCCCGTGCGGTAATCTCTCCCCCTTCCACATAACCTATGTTGTTATCTTCTAGGAATTGGAATAAATGATTGTTTTCTTTTTGAACGTTACGGAAGGCATCAGTTGTACATTCGTAGTCAATGCCTTCTTTGATGAGGTTGTTAAGAGCCTCTAGCATTTTATTTAGAAATGCTGGGGCAACATGCGTTCTAACAAATTCGGAATCATCAGCAAAACGGGAGTCAGCCTGTAATTCGTTTGGATTGTTGGGGTCGGGATTTTTGACAAATGTCTTTAGAAATTCCAGAACTGCGATTCTATCTTGAGTAGCTTGCATTACTCCTTGCAATGGTGGCGTTTCATTTAAGTTGAAAATGCCTGTAGCATTAGGGGTAAATTCAATATGGTCTTTGCCTTTGCGTTCACAATGCAACTTGTTCCCGGTCACAAATAATTTCAGACTTTGAATTCTATCAAGTCTGCAAGTTTGTGGGTTTTCTGATGCCCAGTTAAGCCGAGAATGCATTAGTGGAGCGAGTCCAAACTTTCTGCCCTCATCGTAAGCTTGGAAGTCAGATAGAGATATGCTGGTTATCCCAGTCTCTCCATAAATAATAGATACACACTTGCGAATCGCATCTTTACCGTTTGACCCTAGTCCCACTGCCAGTAATGCTTTTGCTTCTCTTCCTCTAACCTTTCTAACAGTTTGGAGGTCAAGGGATGCAGCAAGATTCCGTAAAAGAACTTCTTGCTGTGGTTTATCTAAGCAAGCGAGTAAGCGCTCACAATCTGTACTATCAGCGTTGGGGTCGTACTCTATTAATGGTTCATAAATAAAGTAATCTTCGGGGGTATGTGGGTCTAGCGTTATTGTGAATTCCTTGCCATTCCAAACGGGTCGAACGATTCCATTAATGCAGTTTACCCCTGGTGGATTGATTAATTCTGCATCAATTCCTGTTAGCATCTTTGCCCATTCCAGAATCTTTTTTACCCAGGTGGGTGAAGTATAAGGATAGGTTCTTGTCCCCTGTTCATTCTCAACCACAAAGGAATTACAAAATTTGGCTATCCGTCTACGCTCTGTATCATCAGGAGAGTGTTTGTAGTGGTTGCCAGTATGCCAGTAAAGTTTATCAGCAGCACAAATCCAGTTCTTATCTCCATATAGAGCGTGATTTGCTTGCTGGATAAAACTTACAACAGGGGATTGCGAATTATCATCATCACTATCAACAACATTTACCTCTGCCTGTTGCTTACGCTTACGCTCTTTGACTGCTGCGTGAATCTCTTCCTCTAGCTTGCGGATAAACTCTGGTACTTCCATCTGTCCCAAGATTTCTTTGATATCACTTGACTTATATGGTAAATCGGGACAGATGTCATTTGGGTTAATTCCTATCAGAGCGATCCCCACTTCAGCCGCGCATTCAAGACATGTCTGAAGTTTCTTTAAGCCAGTGTCGTCAGCATCGTGCAGAAAAACGATTAATCCTATGCCTGAATCTTTGATAAGTTGGTATTCTGGCAGGATTGATTTTTTGTCCCAGGCACTACCTTGGAAGGTAAATCCAGCAAGCCCATGCTCTCGACCAACTTCTACGCACCCCTCACCTTCATGCTGGAGTAGCGCCGGGGTTCCCGTCACAGATTTAGCACAGGCGATCGCTTCATCAATGCGGTAAGCTTTCCAGGGTTCATCCCCTTTTCTCATCTCTGGAGTGCCGTCCGGGAGCCTGTGCCATTGGCGGAAGGACTTATCTTTTCCCTTCTCTTTGATGTAATCCGCCCATTCATAGCGAATTACCCATTGGCTTTGTGAGTAAGGATAGATTGTTTGTGTTGCATTCCCTGGTATTCCCTTTGGGAGCTTGCAAGTTATGTTTTGAGTTTGGGGTATGTCAGTCGCCGCTTGGGTCAACATCACCAAACCTAATTCACCATCTGGAATTGGTGCTGGTTTGGGCAAGATTCTCTTGGGTTTGGCAGCATTTTGGTTTAGAGATGGAGTGTAATTAGCCCCTGCTCTTTCTGCCACCACTTCAGCCCAAGGTTTGATCGCCTCTCTGATGTCCTTACACTCACAATTATTGAAGCATCTGTACTTCCCGGTTTCTGGGACAATAGATA
>NZ_JACKZS010000264.1 GCF_014222285.1 Nostoc sp. UCD121 | reverse complement strand
CTTTACAAAGGGATTGAGTGGTTTATGTAGTTTTCATTAAGCAATCTATTTACTAGATGATTTTATTTATGAGTACTGCTTTTAATAGTTGTCAGCGAATTGATGGAGGAATAGATAATTTTTTATGAAGAGCGATAAACTTTTAGGATGGATAGAAAAGATTGTTGTTTGGTCTTTAATGGGGATGCTATGTTTGGTCGGGTTAGGCAGATTGCCTGTTAACCCGACGAGTTTGTTTGACTTTACTGCGTCTTTTTACTATTTTGCTGTTGCTGTTGTTATTTGTCCTAAGACCCCCCTGAGTTTTAATAAAAAGCTGCTTTTTGGATTTATAGCTTTTATGTATGGCGTGTGGTTTGGGTTGATTTAATCTAGCTCTTTAGCAGAATCCTGGTTTTTGAATTGTTTTTGACTCTGTTCGCGGCGTGCTTGTTGCTCATTGAACAGAGTCTTGAAACGTTCAAATTCCTCTTTGGTGACATTATTAATGGTGATAGAGTACTCTTCTGAGTTATTGTCATGAGATGCCAAGAGTACTTCTCGACTTTGTTCAGAATCAGGCAAATTTCTATCAAGGCTAAGAGTTTGCGAATCTTCTTCTAATTTTAGACTTGCAGTATATTCTTTACTTTTATAAATGATACCTTGTGTCTCTTTATCTGATTTTCCAAATATATCTAAACGGTTTAAAATTACAGGAATAACAAACTGTCTAATTTGGGAATCGGCGGTAAGAGATTGTACTCTATCTTCTGGACTCTCTTCTACTGGGTTGCCATTATTGTCGTCATTTTTATTTGTGGGGTTTTTTAGAATCTCTGGTTCAATTGTCGTTCCTGTGAACTGGCTTGCTTCGGCTTGTGAAGATGACTCTTGATTAACTTTATTAACAAAAGTGATAAGTTTAATTTCTGTAGAGTTTACTTTTGCTTCATCTTGCAGTATTTCACTGATTCTGTTAATTTCCGAATTCAACCGTAGCACAGCCTCTTTTGTTTCCTCAGCAGTTGGAGGCTTTTTTGTAGATTCTTCAAATTTATCATCAGGGATGTTAAGCTGTTTGATCAATTCTCTAAGGAGACTGGCTTGCATAGCTGGAGTTAAACCTTCTACTGGAAGTTCGATTAGTTCTTTCATACTAAAATTACCTCTCCACTAAATCTTTTTTGACATCTTTGAGAGCATTATTGATACGGGAATTCATGAGTTGAAAATCCTGTAATGTTTCATCACTGATGTTACTTACTTGGGTTTTCCCTTCTTTGACATATAATAATATGTTGTCATTTTTATCTTTAACTAAGTAAATTTTGTCTTGGGCTTTTGTAGCAATTTGGTATTTTTCTGTTTGTACTGACATAATGCCATTGATATCTTCCTGTCCAATGATTTTAACTAAACTTTGGGCAAGACTGGTCATTT
Source organism: Nostoc sp. UCD121 (assembly GCF_014222285.1). Taxonomy (GTDB): domain Bacteria; phylum Cyanobacteriota; class Cyanobacteriia; order Cyanobacteriales; family Nostocaceae; genus Nostoc. The sequence continues at coordinate 7,687 of NZ_JACKZS010000264.1, read as the reverse complement.
CATTAATTTTTTCTAGCTCCTTAATATCTTGCTCCATTGCCTTAAAAGCGTTTTCAAGACTGATATTTTCTTTGATATATAAATCAGTTACCTCCTGAATTCTATTGAGATATGTTTCTGATTTACCGAGCTTTTCAGCTGCTACATACCAGTCTTGAAGATTTTGCATTGTATTAGCTTTCATCCGCTCGATAATACTATCCATCGCTCCAACCTGCTGCATTCTGGGTTGAGAAGGTGATGCGAGTGCTTGGTCAATATTTGGTTGTTGACTTTGTTGTGGAGGGAAAATGCTCTTGTCTTTAGCAATAAACGAGTTATGTAATACTTGTGTATTGGAAGAAATAGTGTTGGTACTAATTTTGGTATTTTCTACAGAATTAAATACAGCGTATCCTTGGGAAGTTTGTTCTACCTTGTACCCTTTTTCTTGAAGGTAATTTTGAACTAATTGGTCACTTCCTTGTGCATTTGCGACTATGAAAGAGCTTTTCGCTTCTATTGCTTTATTAAGTAAAGGTTTGTAGTGATTTTCAAATATTTGAGCAATTTGCTCGCTTGTCACTCCGCGCCACGGGCCAGACCCAGACACCATAATAATGTCGTCTTTCGAGTAATTTCCTGTGTTGGCACGTTCTCCCCATGCTTGCTCGTAATTACGGGTGCTTGAAGGTGTTTTGGGGGACGCAGCTGATTTACCGATAAACTGGGTAGCTATTTGTGCCATCGCAATATCTTTTTTCATGTGTTCAGCGACGGCGGCGTTTATAGGTTCGAGTTGGGATAGTGGATTTGTTAGCGGCCGATCAGTCTGTTCGGATTTTTCCTGCTGAGTTTGTACTGTAGTTTGTTGTGACTTTTCAACTACATTGGTGTATGCTTCGCTGAGGGCTTGAATAAATGCGGATTCCTTACCCTTACCTTCCCACTGTTTATCCTGGGCGTTAGTTATATTGGTACAGTTTTCCAGCCACTCAGTTCCTCCGCGTTTGGCGATCGCCTCAGTTAGCCGGGGGTGTTGTTCGAGTTTAGCCTGAAGCACTTCTACCATTAACTTGTATTCATCAGCTGATGGATGCAACTGCTTTCGGTGGTTAAATGCGTGTTCGGCGGATGCGTATGCTACTCCTTCAGGTTTTTGGACATGGTTCTCTACTCCATACTGTCCGGCGGGAGCTTCTGGATTATTATTGACTGAAACTTGGTAATCGTTTTGCAGCTTGCCTTGTTCTTTTGCGAGTGCAGTGGCAAGGCTAAGTGCTACTCCAAGTCCATCTTTGGAGTCGGGGCTGATATTTATCGGGGTGACAGTTTGTTTTTGGATGGCTGGAAACGGAACAATTTTGCCATTAACATAATCCCCTAGCGGCTCCATGAATAATCCATATACCTGACTCTTACTCGCCTGGGTTTGGGTAAGTTCTTTCGGTGAATGCTTTTCCCATTTCGCCCAGGCTTGCTGGTAACTTGGATCTCGAATCATTTCGGGGGTAATTTTGTACTGCTTACCCACCCGAAAAGCAACTTGCTCACCGTTTTTACCTTGGGCGATCGCAATATCTCCCTCTTTGACACCATAAGTTTTGTGGTAATCTACACCTCTGGTAGTGTGTATCCTACCGTATCCGCGCATGGCATCGATGGTTGTATCAGCTGGTACTTTGGAAGGTTCGCCGTGCAGATGTAGCGAATAAACCATTGGTACTGATTTTCCAGATATAGTCGGGTTGTCTGGAATCTGAGGGTTAGCAGCGCGTGCCGCAGTGGAATTCCCGATGGCGATAATTTCTTCTACAGTTGGTTGGTTTGAAGGGTGTGAAGGTATGTTTCGGGTGACTTCTCTGAGGCTTGTATAGCTACGTTCTACTTTAATTTCTCCCCCAGGTGTCCACTCGTTAGTTTTGATGCTAAGGTCGCTGTTGCTTTGGACTATCGCACGAGGAGGTTGGTTTGAGGCGAGGAAGTTTTCAAATTTTTGGCGAACGCTGTTTTGTCTGCCCAGGTCATTTTTAATTGACCAGATGTTGATAGACCATCTGCCAGCCTCAGTATTCAGGGCAGCGTGTTCGTTCTTGCAGTTAAAGCGGGTTACAGTACCGGACTCAAGTTTAAACTCTTGGTATTGTGCGTCCTGATTTTCCTCCCTAGTCCATGCCATTCGTTCCTTAGCAGCGCGATATCCCCAGTCAGAATTTCCGATATTAATGCTGCGGGCTTCCGTCGCGGCGTAGGAGTCATCGCGGTGGTAGTTGATGCCAGCGCCGGGGTTTTCGGAGTAAGTGACCAGCACAATATCCGCATCAGGATATACCTGCTTGACAAGTTCCATTAACCTGTCGTCCTGTATCCCTGGCTTGAAGTCTTTATCCTTCAAATCCCATTTTGCACCGACCCATGCAACTTGTCTCAGTAGTGCGTAGTTGGATTTATCGTTTTCAAGTACGGGTTTGAGGTGGATTTCAAGGTGCGATCGCAATTGTTCTACTTTTTCCTCGCTTACCTTACCCAATATTTCGATAGCTTTGGTTTGATCAGCTTGGCGCGAGTTTGGTAGTAATATTGCTTGGTTATCAGCTTTTAACTTTGTGTTTGTTGATACTTGTATGTCAACTGCGTTTTTGTAAACTTGTGAAATACCTGCAACTGTAGCGTTAGTATTTGATTGAATGTTAGTTATATTATTTTCTGGTACAGCTTTTGCAGGAATAATTGGTACTTGAGAATTTTCTTGATTAAGTTCTCTGGGACGGTTAGGTAGTGCTTGTAGAGCTTTTTTGTACTCACTATTTTCTGGAATTTGGTTTAATTCTAAACGACTACCTTCATCTGCAACTTTTTGATTTAACTCTGCACTAAGTTGTTCGTAACGGTCAAATCCATCAACTTCACCGATATTAATCGGTTCTCCAAGTAAACTATTTAATTCTTTGTTTATTTCTCCGAGAATTTCATTTTTATTAAAAATAAATGTAGCTATCTTTCTCTCAATAAAATAATGTTTTTCAGTAGATTTTGATTCTAGCCAAGTGGCTACAGCGATCGCGTCTTGTGCGGGAACAACTAATCCGAGAGCTTCTTTAGCTTCTAAGAGCGATCCATCTGGCGAACTATATTGTTGGTTTGGGTTATAAAAATATACAGTTTGTTCTGGAACGACTGGAGGGATTTGTGACGGTGTATCTGCACTCTTGATATTACCACCAGCACGGTCAATAAAGGTTTGTTTTAGTTCGTCACTAATAGTACTTTCATCAAGTACGAATACAGTCATACCTTTTTTGGCTTCTAACCGAGCTTGTGATCCGGGAAGCTGTTCGTATGATACTCCTACTTTTTCTAGATATTTTTTGGTTTTTCCGGCTATATGTTCATCAACTGCTAATCCTAAAAGCCCTACTAATTTTTGTTCTTTATCTTGGAATATGATTGTAGGACGTTCGTTAATTTTACCGAGTATTTGGCTGCGTTTTTGTTGCTGTTCGTTCCTCACAGGCAGCTCATTACTGATAAGCTGACTGCGCTTAACCCATTTGTCAGGATACTCTACTGTTTCTGGATTAATAGTTATTTTACAGGTACTTTCATTACTGGTAATCTCTACAGGGATACTAGTTCGTTGTTGGTTTAAGCGAATAATACCTGTATCAATTAGTTTTTGTACAGTGCTAGTTTCTTTCCTTTGCCACTGTCTTTGTACATTCTCTCTATTTAACTCGGCTTCGAGGCGTTCAGTATGCTGACCAATAATACCGAGTGATTGATCAGCAATTTTAGCAATATAAACGTGCTTTTTATCAAATCCTCTAACTAAAGTTTCTTTAAATTCTTGGTTGCTAATCTCCTGTTTTTTGTACTTGGGATTAGTAATATTAATTCGTAAAAAATTTCCCTTAGATGTCTCTGCTATTGCATAGGCATTTTGTCCGGTGATGATGGTTTGAATTTTAAGCTGTAACTGTTGCCCATTACCGGGTTTTTCTGCTAGCCAACCTTCAGCAATACCCTCTTTGATTGATTCCTTATCAATGTTCCCTAGTTTCTCAGGTTTATTACCATTTTGAAGATAAATGCTATAGTCTTCACGAATAAGGTCAACCTTTTCGATTGTTAACATTACAGGTTCATTATTAAACCTTTGGGAATTTCCAAACTTATTAACTTCACCTACTTTAAAGGTAAGTTCTGGTAGTCCGGGTACTTTGGTTGTAACAGAGGTGGTATATACTTCACCTTTTTCAACGCTAGCAATAGCAGTAGTACCAATTGTTAGTCGCGCGTTACTTTGTTCTATATTTCCAAATGTTTCGTAATTACCTTCCTGATTCTGGAGTTCAATGACACTTTTTCCATCTTCAGCTAGATTAAATCGAATATTTTGAGGTTTATTTTCATAAAATAATTCACTACTGCGGTCGAAGCCAGTGATACTAAACTCGTTAAATCTGAGTGTGTCTAACTGACCGATAATCTCTTGAGGAAAGGCAGCAAAGGCAAAATTAGAAACTTTCTTTTGGTAATCGCTACTTTTATCATTAGTGCTTTCACGAGTAGTTGATACTGCCCAGGTAGCAGCTGCCATTGCTAGCTTTTGTCCTTCTGGAATTGAATTGTAAAATTCTTCTGCTATCTGGTAGGCTTTTTGGTAAATAAGTTTAATTTGACCTTCGCTTAGTTCAGCTTGGAAGGCTATTTTGTTAGACGTTACTTCCTGTCCAAGTATAATTCCTATTTCTTCGGGTTTGTTTTCTTGCTCCTTAGCAAGTGTTCCTAATGCCCTAAACTTAGGTTTACCGTTCTCAGTCTCATCGTTAATTTGGGCATAAACTACATATTTATGCGGGCGGTTACTGTTGCGCTTGTCCTCAGATATTTCCGAGAGCTTGATTGTAACTTTATTCGCTTTCCAGATAAATTCGTTGTCATACTGTAAAAGATTAGTTACACTTACTTGATTGCCGTTAGCAAGGGTAATATTTGCAGACGGCCCTTTTTCAGTTTCTTTTTGTCTAGATAGCTGACTCGCTTGGTTAAAGGATTTGTCGAATTCTTTTTTGACAAGAGTAGCTCTTAATCGCTGTTCGTTAGAAAACTCGACACCTTTAAATAAAGCTTGAAATTGTGCGATTTCACGCGATTCGAGACGAGCTTTTTCAAAATACTGGTTGGTTTGAGCAATTAGTAATTCAACAGGCGAGTATCCCGTCGGTTGAATTGTATTGTCAATATAAACATCTTTTTTCTTATCCTTAATATAGTTAACTTCCCGGTGGAGAATCCGACTGTTGTTGCGGATAATTTCCATTTCGGGTTTTTTGGCACTTTTGAAGAGGTCAACTGCAATTTGGTTTTGAAATGCTGCCTCGGCAATCATTTCGCGGTACACCTGGGTATTAGTGTTCATTGCTACTAGTGCATTGATCTGGTTTAGGGGTTCTTGCCGAACAGTTTTGATAAACTCTTCCATGTAACCGCGATACTTGGTCGGAATTTCCTTCCCTTCAATACCCTTGGATTTTGCCCAGGCTTCTGTTTTAAATAAATCTTCGTAATGTTTGACTACCTGCTGTACGTACTCAATTTGCTCTCTCTCGCTACCAAAGTTTTTCAGAATAGTAATTTCTGACTCTAACGCCTCAATTGAGGTCAGGTGATTGTTGATAACACCGACACTAATGCCATCGCTCATGTGGATGGCGATTTCTTCAAATTCCGGCTGACTGCCATCTTCCTGGTAAAAAGATTGTTTTTTGAGTTTAACAGTTGGATCGTAAGCGTTTTCAGGGAGGTTGCGCTCCCTTGCCTCGGCAGTGAGGTTTGGATACCTGCTTGCCCGCTCAAAGCCAATACAATCACCATCGTAGTCGCGTGCCTGACGCTCTTGTTCGGACTCTTGAGGAAGAATTTCTAGTTCGTAACCAGCTGACTTTAGTTCTGAAATATACTCATTAAATTTGTTGGTAAACTCGATTTTGTCTTTAGTTTCGAGCTTGCTGATATTTTGATCTAAGTAATTTTTAATACCTTTTAACTGAATATTTTTACTTTGAGCTTCTGAGAGGATAGATTTAACCTCCTCGTTAAGGCGGTTATAAATGCGATCGCTTGTTTCGTCTGAGACAGCGATCGCACCCGCTAGAGGTTGACCATCAGGCCCAAGGATATCTTCTACAACTTTGTTAGTTGAGACGCACAGACCATTTGAGTTGAGGAAAGGGGAGCGGAAGTTGAGAACTTCTTCCCCGCCTTGATAATGCGGGATGCAGATATCCCCATTTTGCAGGTCTTTGGAGGGAATCACCATTGCCCGCTCAAATGTGAGCGTCTTGCCGATGGCGATTTCTTTCCACTCGTTTTGAACGAACCGGGCGAGTTCGCGCTGTACTTTCTCAGTTTCAAGAAGTTGACCCTCTCCTTGCAGGTCAGCTTTGATAAGTTTGTAAATAAACGAGTCAGTAGCAATGCGATCGCCTACGGCAGGCGCTCCCGCGCCATCGCGCAAAGTTTCTAACTCTTCTACTACTGTTGGATCTTCTACTGCTTGTTCTTCAAGAAAAGCTTTCCGTTTCTCGTACTTTTTGCAGTAAAGTTGTGCAAGTTGCCGGGGGTCGTCCTGTACTTCCTTAAGCTCTTTGGCTTCAAGTTCTAGCTGTTCGGTAAAGTCTTTCAGCCCGTTAGGGAATGAAGCGAGTAACTGCGAGATAGCTGTTTTACCGAGTTCAGATTGTGATTTTTCACCTAGCCAGATATTTTGCCTGTACAGTCCAGGTTGAATTTGGGGCTTGCTTGGCCCATTAGGGTTGTCTTTATCAGTTCCCTTGAATGCAGATAAGGGAAGAATTAAGTCAATTTTAGTTGAGTTGTTGGGATCTGAATAATTGAGGATTTGGTCAAGGTTTGCAGGGCGTAGTGTACCTTTGCCAAAGCGGTATTTGTTATCGTCTCCGTCTTGGTCAGTCCAACCGAAGCGGTGTTGAATTACTCGATATTTATCACCTTTTTGATGCTTAGTTAATTCGTGATATAGGTCTGTGGATATTTGCCCGTAACAGTCTCCTGTTAGCTGATATGCTTGGTCATTACTAATAACGCCGCCATTCTCACCATTATTATCATCGACAATTAGAATATTTAACTCTTTCTTGACAGCATTTTGACATGAACCAAGAAAGATAGACCCGTAAGCACCTCTATCTTTGTTATCAGGGCATAATTGTTTAATTGTATCTAGACATTCTTCCGGCCCATATAACAACCGAGTTTTTGATGATAATAATAATTTATGACCTTCAGGATGATTAATTAATTGTTCCACAGTAGACTTTTCGTCCATATGCCCAAACGAAAAGTTTACCCCAGGAAAGAAATCTTCTAGTAAGGTATTATTAAGTTCTTCCTTTAACAGCGAATCTGGATTATTTGTATTACCATCTGTATGAATCCATTGATTTAATCTAGTGTCAAAATGTTTAGCTTGAATTGTCATATATGAACAATTAAACTTATAAAATTAAATATAAATTTTTACTTTTTGGCACTAAAATACCCTTAAAGTTTGATTTTACTTTCTCTATATTGGTAATTTATTAAACAATTTTCTAATTTCTATTTGCAAAATAATTAGGGCTTGCTGGTTAAGACTGAAACCCTTGTATAAATAGTGATTGAAGTCTATAAATCGAACAAAAGT